>JAPPJA010000373.1 GCA_028874675.1 Chloroflexota bacterium | reverse complement strand
CAAGGCCATTGGCTTCTGGCTGGCCCTTACGGTGGTCGGCATTCTGGTAGCGCCATACCTGGAGAAGATCCTTGAAAAATTCAGCTCGACCAGCGCCCTGATGTGCATTCCCCTGGCGCTGGCCCTGCTGGCCGCGGGCCTCGCCGAACTGTTCGGCCTGGCCTTCATCATCGGCGCCTTCTCCATTGGCCTGGCGCTTTCCACAACCCGCCTGGGGCACCTGGTGGAGGCGGCCATGCTGGGAATAGTTGACTTCCTGGTGCCCGTGTTCTTCGTGGTTATGGGAATGCTGGTGGACGTGACCTCCATGCAGTCGGGCTTAGTCTTCGGACTGGTAATCTCGGTGCTGGCCATATTCTCCAAGGTCGTAGGGTCCGGAGGTCCGGCCCTGGTGAGCGGGTTCAATATGCGGGGAAGCACCCGCATTGGCGTGGGCATGATGCCCCGTGGCGAAGTGGCCCTTATCATCGCCGGTATTGGGCTCTCGAGCGGAATAATCGGCCAGGACCTGTTCGGAGTCAGCATCATGATGACGGTGATCACCACCCTCATCGCCCCGACCATCCTGGTGCCCCTGTTCCGCTCCGGCGGCAGCGGTGTCCGGCGGATTGCCAGGGAAGAGCAGGAACAGGCAGCGGCCCTGGCCGAAGGCGCGGAGGACTAGGCGGCGCCGGAGTCCTTGGGGAATATTGACCATTTAGCCGGGCCCGCAAAGTGCGAAACTGCGGCCCGCGGATTCAGTTGAGGAGTTAACGGAAAATGATCGGTGTACTGACCCATCACTGGGCCAAAGCTGACAAGATTGAAGAAGCCAGGAAACTGCTGGACGGCAACGGCGAAACCCAGAGCAGGGCCCCGGGGTTCGGCGCCAGGGAGACTCTTTATTCCCTGACCGACCCCACCAAGATTACCACCCTGGTTACGTGGGACAGCAACGAGATTTACGATGCCTGGCGCGCCAGCCCGGAGCGGGCAGTGGCCATGGCCGGCGCCGAGGAGCTCTGGTCCCAGGCCCCTGAATCGGAACGGTTTGAGGTTGCGTAGGGTGCGTAGCTAAGGAAAAGGACGCCCCGCATTCGTTCGCCCGAACGGGGGATGGATGTCAGGCCGCTTAGGGCAGAAGGCCGTTCAGCCCACCCTGCAAATGCTGGTCGGTCAGGCTGGTGAACTTGTCCAGCTTATGGTCGCTGTAGGGATTTGCCAGGGCCAGCAATCCGCCCAGTTGTTCCGCCACCTCCAGGGTGCCGCCCTCTACGACCAGCAGCGACGCGTCCCGCTTCTGAGCTTCCACCCGGATGTATTCGGTGGGTTCCTCGCCCCCGGTTAGTACCAGGAAACGGGTGTCGCACATCAGGCTGGCCATCTGGATGTCGGGTCGCTGAGCCCGGGTTATCACCGCCTGGTGGGCGTAGCGTCCAAAGTAGTTGGGGCCGGAGTCCATAATATTCCCGCCTATCAGGAACCGGTCCACCCATTGCTGGGGGTCCCACGGTTCCCGCACCCACTGACCCTCCAGGAAATCCGCTACCTGTTCCAGGGTGAGGGAAAGCATTTCGCGGTCTTCCGGTATGGCGCCCCGGACAGGCAGACCCCTGCTCCTGAGGGGGGTAACCAACCTGATTTCTACCTCCGTGCCCCGGTGACGGCCCACGTTGTTGATGACGATGCCGGAAACCCCGTTACCGTACCGCTCACACTCCTCGGACACCATTTCCAGCGCGGCTGCCAGGTCCTGCCCCCCGGTGTGGGAGTGTACCAGCAGCGTGGGCTGGTCCGGGGGAAGAGCCGGCGCCTGCCATTCGACCAAAACCGTATCGTAGGCAGATTCCATGCCGGCGACAGCATCCGCGACTTCCCGGGTTCGAGCCTCCGACAGCCTGGTGGGGAGCTGGCTGGCATCCACGGGCTGGTGAAAGGGTTCAGGTACCCCTTCCTGGGATGTCCCCATCGAATTCAGCATTCCGCCCACGAAACCCAGGTCAGGGTCATCCTCCGGATTGGTGGACAAGGGCTTGTAATAGGCCACCCGTTTTTCCTCTTGCGCCAGGCGTCTGGCCAAAGCCCCGGCCAGGCAGGTCTTGCCGGCTCCGGGCCGGGTGGAGACTATGTTCAGTGTAGCCAATGCCGCTTCCCTCGCGTCTGTACTGCGCCAGAAATTCTATCATAGCCGGAATGAGGCGTTCCCGGCGCCAGCGCAAAGGAGGCGCCCGGGGGCCCTGTGTTAGAATTGGGCAAACCCAAACTGTCCGAATTACGGAGTCTTTTTATGGTTTCCATTAGCTGGGAAAAGGTCACGCTTTCCAATGGTCTGGATGTAATTCTTCACGAAGACCACTCCATTCCGCTGGCTTCGGTAAACGTGTGGTATCACGTTGGTTCCAAGAACGAAGTGCCCGGCCGGACCGGTTTCGCCCACCTGTTCGAGCATGTAATGTTTGAGGGCTCGGGCCACCACAACAGCAGCCACTTCGAGCCCCTGCAGAAGGTTGGGGCCAACTTGAACGGCTCAACCAACCCCGACCGCACCAACTACTGGGAAGATGTGCCATCCAACTACCTGGAGCTGGCCCTCTGGCTGGAATCCGACCGAATGGGTTTCCTGCTGGACGCCCTGGACCAGCAGCGGTTTGAAGTGCAGCGGGATGTGGTCAAGAACGAACGCCGCCAGAGCTACGAGAACCGGCCATACGGCATGGCCCAGTGGAACATCCAGGAGGCAGTCTTTCCCCTGCCCCACCCCTACCACTGGATGACCATTGGCTCCCAGGAAGACCTGGATGCGGCCAGCCTGGACGACATCAAGGACTTTTTCCGCCGCTTTTATTCCCCCTCCAACGCCAGCCTGTCCATCGCGGGAGACATCAAGCGGGATGAGACCCTGGAGATGGTAAACCGCTACTTTGGCGACCTGCCCCCGGGTCCTCCGGTGCGCCGCATTGACCGCTTTGACTCGAGCCTTGGCGGCCGGGTGGAATTGGAAATGCGGGACAAGGTGTCCCTCCCCCGGTTGTACATAGTCTGGCCTGCCCTGCCCGACAACGATCCCGATGAGGGCGCCCTGGAGATGCTGCGTGCCGTCCTGGCCGATGGTCAGAGCTCCCGTCTGTATCGTTCCCTGGTGTACGAAAAGCAGATTGCCCAGAGCGTGGGCGTGCGCAACTATTCGGCGGAAATTGCCGGTCAGTTCATAGTCGAGGTAACCGCTGCCGCCGGACACTCGCTGGATGAAGTGGAAGCAGCCGTGGACACCGAAATTGACCGGATCTGGCGAGAGCCGCCAACCGAGGAGGAACTCCAGCGGGCCAGGAACAGGCTGGAAAGCTCCCACTTCCGCCAACTGGCCCGCATAGGCGGGTTTGGCGGCCGTGCCGATGTCCTCAATTACTACAACGTCCTGTACGGCGACCCGAACATGATAAACACCGGCCTGGAGAAATACATGGCGGTCCAGCGCGAGGACATCATGCGGGTTGGTCCGGGGGTGCTGGACCGGCGCCAGGTGCGCATGAAGGTCCTTCCCGAAAACAGCCTGCAGGCGGCATCCACTACGGGACTGGACCGCACCGTCATGCCGGATGCCGGGGAGGAACCGGAATTTGTGCCGCCGGTTCCCGTCCACCGTGAGCTGTCCAACGGGTTGAAAGTAACCGTGGTCGAGAAGCGCAGTCTTCCCATAGTATCCTTCGCCCTGGTGTTCGAGGCGGGCGCGGTGACAGATCCCTCCGACAAGCCGGGCCTGTCCTTCTTCACATCCCAGTTGTTGCCCGAGGGAACCTCAACCCGCTCCAGCCAGGACATCGCCAATGCCTTCGAGTTCATCGGGGCGCGGCTTTCCTCGGAGACCCGCAAGGAAATCAGCCTGCTTTCGACGGAGACGCTGGGGAAGCATTGGACTACCGCGCTGGAACTGATGGCCGACGTGGCCCGCAACGCCACCTTCCCGGAGCGCGAGGTTGAGCGAGTCCGGCGGGAACACCTGACGGACATTCGCCGGGGCATGGACGACCCCACCTTTTTGGCGGAGCGCATCATCCCCCGACTTGCATTTGGCCGGGAATCCCGTTACGGCCATCCATCCATGGGCACCGAGGAGTCGGTGGAAGCTTTCAGCGTGGCCGACCTCCGAAGTTACTTTGGAAACTACTATCGGCCTTCGCTGGCGAACCTGGTGGTTGTGGGTGATGTATCGCTTGAGGAGGTTATGGCCGAGGCCGAAAAGGCCTTTGGCAGCTGGGATGACGCCAAATCGGGCTCCGAAGCCGTCAACGGTAACTCCACCGGGCAGGAACCCGGGATCGAGTCCACCACGATCTACCTGGTGGACAAGCCCGGAGCCGCCCAGTCGGTCATCCGGGCTGGTCACCTGACCGTGCCCCGCAGCGACCCTGATTTTGGGCCGTTGACCCTGCTTAACTTCTGCTTCGGCGGCCAGTTTTCCGCCCGCCTCAACCAGAACCTCCGGCAGGACAAGGGGTACAGCTACGGCTTCAACTCGGGGATATCCTGGTTCCAGGAGCCCTCGCTGCTGGTGGCGGGAGGCAGCGTACAGACTGCCGTCACCAGGGAGTCGGTAGAGGAGACCCTCAAGGAATTCCGGGAAGTCCACTCGGAACGCCCCGTAACGGAAGAGGAGCTGGAATCCGCCAAGGCCGGAATGATGCTGGGCTACCCCGCCGGTTTCGAGCGCCCCGGACAGGTGCTGTCCCAGGTCATAAACTTGCTGGTCCACGACCTGCCGGACGACTACTTCCGCACTTTCAAGGACCGCATTACATCCATAACCCTGGACGACGTGAGGAACGCCGGCCTGGAAAGAATCCGTCCCTCGGAACTCCATGTGCTGGTGGTGGGCGACCGCGCCACCGTTGAACCGGGGCTGCGGGAACTGGACCTGCCGCTGGTGGTCCTGGACAGCGAGGGTGCGGAACTGGGCTGACAGT
>JAPPJA010000502.1 GCA_028874675.1 Chloroflexota bacterium | reverse complement strand
CTCCGAAGGCCAGCGCTCCGAAGGCGGCGGGATTGCGCTGCCAGCTGTCCAGTTCGTTTCTCCAGAAGTCAAACTTTTCCCGGGTTGCGATGCCTAGTCCGGTCACCCGCTCAATCAGCTGCTCGGAAAAGAACCAGTCAAGTATGAAGTTGTAATAGAAGGCCAGGTCCTCGGCAGTCCCGTAACTGTCGAAGGAAGCAGAGCAGCGAATGTCAGCAAACCCGCTGTTGAGGAGAATACCCTTGATCTCCTTGCCTAGCTCGGGGTGTGCGCCATTGCCGCGCATCAGGTTGGTGAAAACGGTCCACGCCTCCCGAAGTCCATCCGTTCCGGGCTCAATGAAACTGGATTCGGCAATCAGGTCCCTGGTGGCGAAGATTCCGCCCGGCTTCAGCACCCGCTGGACTTCTGCCAGGAGCGCAGCAGTATCGGGTATGTGCATGGTTACCGCGTGGGCGTGCACCACGTCAAAATAGCTGTCCTCAAAGGGCAGTGACAGGGCGTTTCCGACCTGGAAAGTGGCGTTGGCATGGTTGCCCGCTTGTGCACCGGACTGGGCCAGGGCTATTTGGGACTCCTCCATGTCTATTCCGTGGACCTCACCGGGGCTGACGGCCGCCGCCAAGCCAACAGTGATGGTACCGGGCCCGCAGCCCAGGTCCAGCAGGCGCATCCCTGGCTCCAGATGTGGCAGCAGGTAGGCGGCGCTATTCCCGGCGTTGCGACGGTCCAGGAATTGCAGGAATTCATCGCTGTATCCCATTGTGTAATTTGATGAGAAATTGCTCTGAGATGTCATGCTGGTAGTTCTCCTTTGCCGGCGGATAGCTTTCCGAAAACACTTTGGATTTAGTATCAATTATAGCTTATGGTCAGAGTGATTCAGATCGAAACCATAGGGGAGTGGATTGAGAAGCGCAGGCATGACCGAGAGGTGCTGGCTTGCGGGATTTCTGTGTTTGATTAACCGTGTTGCGGTTGCGGAGCAAGCGAGCCCTGTAGTCAGTAAGACGATTCCCTGCGTTGACCTGTACCCGGCCCAAAGGTATATTACTGTAAATTTGCGCCGAAGCAATCGAGAGGCAGCCTGCAAAAGGTAAAGACGACCGCAGGAAAAGGTTCTTCTAAATGTATGCATTGATCCTGGCAGGTGGAAAGGGGGAAAGGCTCAGGCCTTTGACCGACTCCCTGCCCAAGCCACTGGTACCGCTGGACAGCAAGCCAATACTCTGGCACCAGGTGGAGTGGCTGAAGCAGGCGGGCGTCACCAACGTGATTTTCCTGGTTGGCTACCGCTGGGAAATGGTGCGGGAGTATTTTGGCGACGGGTCCGGCTTCGGGATAAGACCCGTTTACAGTGTGGAAACCAGGCCCCTGGGCAGGGGAGGAGCCATCCGCCTGGGACTGGCCCACGTACCGGAGGAAGAGGAGACGGTATTCGTCCTAAATGGAGACATTATCACTGATCAGGACCCCACTTCATTGCTGAATCACCACGTCTCGAGAAAGCGGGCCAGCGCCGATCACCTGGCCACCATTATGGTGGTGCCCATGGTAAGCCCCTACGGCCTGGTTGATCTGGATGAAAACAGCGACGTCGTTGGATTCCGGGAGAAGGTAGCCTTGCCGCACTGGATTAATGCGGGTGTTTATGTCTTCGATCGAGCCATCGGTCCCTTGATGCCTGAACTGGGGGACCACGAGGACCATACTTTTCCTGGGCTGGCGCGGGAGGGCCGAATTTCCGCCTACCGGTCAAACGACTTCTGGCGCAGCGTTGACTCGCTTAAGGACTTAAGGGAGGCGGAGGACCACGTCAGGGAAGCGCAGGCGGTATCCGCTGCCGGCGCCCAGGGAAGTACGCAATAGTGGCGGCAATCATTAGTCCCGAAATGGTGGCCCGGGTTTCTGAGGCTGTTGGCAGAGTGAAGGAGAACATCGGCCGTGTTCTTGTAGGGAAGGACGATGTCGTTGAATTGACTCTGGCGGCCGTGCTCAGCGGCGGCCACATCCTGGTAGAGGATGTTCCGGGAATTGGCAAGACGACGCTGGCCCGGTCGCTGGCCGGCTCCCTGGACTGCGAGTTCCGACGGATTCAGTTCACTCCGGATCTCATGCCGTCGGACATAACCGGCATTCACTTTTACAACCAGAGGAGCGGAGAGTTTGAGTTCAGGCCTGGACCGGTAATCTCCCAGGTAGTCCTGGCGGACGAAATCAACCGGGCTACGCCGAGAACCCAGTCGGCATTGCTGGAGGCCATGGGAGAGCGTCAATTGACCATTGACGAAGTTACTATCCCGCTTCCCGCTCCCTTCCTGGTCATAGCCACCCAGAACCCCATTGAGCTGGAAGGCACTTTCCCTTTGCCGGAAGCCCAGCTGGACCGTTTTCTCATAAAGCTGCAGGTGGGCTATCCAGATGAAGAGCAGGAAGAGGAGATGCTCCTTCGTTTTGAAAATGCCGACCCTCTCGCAAGTTTGACGCCGGTGGCCACTGGTCCCGAAATTCTGGAGTACCAGGCCATGACCCAGAGGGTTTACGTGGACCCGGTGCTTCGCAACTACACCGTCCGTATCACCCAGGCAACCCGTGATCACTCGGAAGTGGAACTGGGAGCCAGTCCCAGGGCTACCATGGGCCTGTACCGGTGCAGCCAGGCCCTGGCGGTTATGCGGGGACGCGAGTATGTAACCCCTGATGAGATCAAGCAGCTGGCGCCCTATGCCCTGGGCCATCGAATTATCCTCAAGTCCCAGGCCCGTCTCCGGGAGCGCACCCCGGACGTCATCATCAACGAAGTGCTGGAACAGGTAACCGTGCCAGTCTGACCGGCCGCCATTCACCCCGGCGGAAGGAGACATGCTCAACGACTTTTGGCTGTTCGCCAGTGTGGTCCTGCTCTTTGTTGGCCTGGTGGCTACCCAGGCCCTCCTGCTCATTGTGGGGTCCCTGGTCCTGATAGTATGGGTGCTTGCCAAGTTCTGGGACCGGCTTGCTTTCAAGAGGGTGAGCCACGGCAGGGCCCTGGGCAGTGAGCGGGCGTTCGTTGGCGATTCGGTGGAGTACTCCGTTACCCTTGTCAACGACAAGGTGGTTCCCCTGATCTGGGTAGATATTCATGACAATTTCCCCCCGGAACTCGACCTGCCGGGCGCCACGGTGCGTGGTACCGGCATCGAAATCGACCGGGAGCACCGCATAACCACCTCTCTGCTTCCCTATCAGCAGGTGACGTGGAAATACAACCTCCGCTGCCTGGCTCGCGGTTACCACAGAATCGGTCCGGTCAGGTTGCGCAGTGGCGACATTTTCGGATTCACCGCGGCGGAGAACCGGTTCTCGGGCGTGGACCACATACTGGTTTATCCCAGAATCATAGACCTTAAAGAGCTGATCATGCCCTCGGAACACCCTCTGGGAGACGTGGGAAACCGGAGGCCGCTTTACCAGGACCCCAGCAGGTTTTTCGGGTTAAGGGACTACCAGCCCCAGGACCCAATGAAGCACATTGACTGGAAGGCTACCGCCAAGCGGTCGCAGCTGCAGAGCAAGGTATTCGAGCCGGTGGTTTCCCTTAATGTTCTGATTGCGCTGAATGCCACAACCAGCGAATTTGCCTGGCAGGGCAGCAATCGGCGTCTCTTTGAACTGGCAGTCACCGTCGCTGCTTCCGTGGCCAGCCATTGCGCTGAGTCCCGTTATGAGTTCGGGTTGATCAGCAACGGGGTGGCAGTCTATTCGGGCAAGTGGCTCAGCGTCCCCTTCGGCAGTTCCTCCCTTCAATTGGGGCTGGTCCTGGAATCCCTGGCCATGGCCGGGCCCTACTCGGTTATTTCCCTGACGGACGTTCTCCAGCAGGAACGGTCGTCTTTGCCGCCAGGAGCCACGATAGTGGTCATTACCTCGGTAGTAACCCGGGCGCTGGCCAACGAAATCACAGACATGCAGTCCAGGGGTTACCGGGTCGTGGTCCTGTTTTCCGGGGACGGCGGGCCGCAAATAAGGCTTCACAACGTAACCGTAATTTCTCTGGGGCGGGCGCTGGAAGCCCTGGAAGTTGAGCCGGTGGAAGAGGATGAGCCAGTTCTGGCGGGCTAGCGTAATAACGGGTACAGCCCTTTACCTCGAGGCGGCCGGAGCGTACCTGGCCATGTCGGTGCTCACGGTGTTGTCCAACTCCGCCGCAGCCAGGCTTCCCTTCTGGCTGGTACTGTTGGCCCTGGGCTGGTCCTTTGTCCTTTCCCTCTACGTGCAGACCGTGCGATTCTCGCTGAATCTTCGCGGCTTAATCGGCCTTTTCCTGAGCGCGCTGTCGCTGTTGGTGCTGGTGAACCTGAACTCGGGATTGGGTTTTTTCCCCATCGGCAAGGTCCTCTTTGGCGACCTTCAAACCGCATTTGCCCTGGCGCTGTCCTTTGTTTTCCTGGTTGCCTTGTGGTGGCGGGGCACCAGCCTGGCCCACGACGAGGTCAGCCTGGACACGGTGCGGACGGCGTTTCAGTGGGGACTGGCGGTGCTGATTGCCGCCGTTGTCATCGACAGCCTGGTATCGGCCAGGATTGTTGGCGGGTTCATGGTACTGGGATTCTTCGCCGTGGGGCTGTTTGGGCTCTCCCTGGCCCGCTTCTCCACCGAGTCGGCTGACCTCCAGGTTATGTCGAAGGAGTGGCTGATACCCATAAGTGTTGCCGTGGGTTCGGTGCTGCTGCTGGCCATGTTGATTTCGGGCCTGGGTGTCTGGGGGCTGGACGATGCTACCCGGTCCATACTCCGGGTGATTGGTCGCGCCAGCGAATGGATACTCCGACCCATCTTGCTGGGCCTGGGCTACATTGCCGAAGCGTTGGTTGTATTCGGCAAATGGCTGACCACCATTATGGGCGGCGGCGACTTGAGCGGCCTGAACGAGGCCCAGGAGCACCTGAGAAGGTTCCACGAAGAGCTGGGGGACG
>JAPPJA010000110.1 GCA_028874675.1 Chloroflexota bacterium | reverse complement strand
CCAACCCACGACTTGCACAGGTTCCGGGTTCCCGCCTGCGCGGGAACGACGGGTTTTTCAGCCCTATAGCACACCAAGTCTGAACAGTTACCCCTTTCAGGCGCCGTCTTGCTCAATAGTCTTCGGTGTATAATTTATTCGGCACGCATTCATCTCCATAATTTGTTCACATTTGGTATGTATCCTGTCCCTGCAACTCTGGCGGGGCCGAGTCCGAACGCTGTTCTGCAATTCCGGCGCCGAGGCACACTGATTGCTGCGCAAAGGCCACTATTTTCAGTCCGAAGGTCCGTTCTCCCATCTCTTCTTCCAGTGTAGTAATGCTTAAGCTCCTCCGTGGCGCAGCCACTCCCCTGTTTCTCGCCGGCCTGGTCCTCGTCCTTCTGATTTCCATACTTGCCATCTCCGGCCAGCCTGAACCCGTTGAGGCCCAGGAGCAGGATGAAGAATGCCCAGGGCCGCAAGTCTGCGTAGCAACCGTTGAGGCATCCTCCCGCAGTCCTGCAACCGGTACCAGCTACGAGGTAGAATTCAAGACTCCCAGCGAAATTGCCTTCTTTTCCGGCATCATCGCAATGGAACTACACGAAGATATCCGAGTTCCACGGGGCATCGCTCCACCTGCGGTAAGGGTCCAGTTCAGTTGCAAGATGGACTATGGCTGTACGGAAGATGCCCAGAACGGCAACAATGAAAGTCGGGCCAACGGCATAGCAGCCGATGTTTCCCTTACCGATCAGGACGATCCGCGTCATCCCACCATCATCACCATCACCCCTGCCATAAGAAGGGACGAAGCTCCGGTGGATATCCCCGCCCAGGCAATCGTCACCGTTACCTTCCAGAAGGGAGCGGGCATTACCAACCCCACCGAGGGCGGGGCCTTCTCGTGGAAGGTGGGTGTGGACGGTGAGGACAACCTGGTGGACGCTGTTCACCCCGAGCAGCACGTGAGAGAGGCATTCGTGGCGGCCTCCGGCGGCGACGAGGACGCTGATGTTGGCCTGCTGGTGGACCGTGAAATCCAGTTAAGCCACGAGGAAATCGGCCGGGGCGAGGAAATAACCGTCATTGGCCGGGGCTTCAAGAACGGCCATACCCTGACCGTCTGGCGCGACGCCAACCTGGACGGCCGGCGGGACAGCGGCGAGAGCGAACTATGCCGGATTGAGGTGGAAGGCAACGACATCGGCTACTGCAGCTTCGTAGTACACTTGCCGCCCTTCTCCCCCTCCTTTGGTGAATGCCCCGTAGGGAAGTTGGACATGCAAGGAAACGTGATAGAGGCCGACCTGGACTGCAACTTCATCAACGCGGTGGACGGCCTCGGCGGTTCAACCATCATCCTGGGCAGGGGCACGAAGGATATACTGGAGGCCGACCAGGCCCTGGAACTGGTGGGCAGGGTCCTGGCCGACACCGTGCAGGGCCCGGGCGGCAACATCCAGGTGGAGATCATCGACTTCCCCCAGGGGGATATCACCTCCGTCACCATCGGCGGCGTCCCCGCGGAAATTGACAGCCTGAGGGTTGGCCGGTCGGGGAGGCTTTTCTTCAGCGTTCCAGTGCCGGACAGCGTCCGCCTGGGCCGCCAGTACCTGCGGGTGGAACTAACCGAAGCGGGAGAGTGTTCCGAAGACGACTGTATCTACTCCGGCGAAGTCATCGTGGATATCAGCCAGCCCAAGGCCCTGTTGCGGGTATTTCCTGAGACTGTTCTTCCCAACCAGCGGATATCCCTTTCCGGGCTGGGTTTCTCCGGTTCGCCCGACACCGTGGTTGACCAGGTGAAGATTGGCGGCTATGTCCTCGATACCTCCCGCATAAACAACGGCGAGGGCGGCGCCGAAGTGGACCGCAACGGCAACTGGTCGGGACACGTCAACCTGCCCGTAGTCGAGGCAACCACGACCCCGGGGATGCGCACCCTGGAAGTAACGGACAGTCGGGGCCGCACCGGTTCGGCGGAGGTAACAGTTCCTCCCCGCGAACTGCAGGTGACCCCCATCTGGGGCCTCCCGGGCTCCATCGTGACCGTGGCGGGCACGGGCTTCCCCAGCCGCAACGATTACGGGTCCAGCGTTTCGGTCCGCATCATATACGACTTTGGCAGCGGCGTTGCCATCACCTCGGCCGAGCCCGATGCCAATGGGGAATTCACCCAGGAACTGCGCCTTCCCCTGAATACTCCCACCCCATCGTCCAACCGGGTCCGGGCCGAATTTGATGACGACAACGGCATCACCGTCATAACCTCGGCCCCCCACGAGGTTCCGGGGGCGGTGGTGCAGGTCAATCCCGCATCCGGGCCGCCCGGCTCAACATTCACGCTGACCGGATCGGGGTTTCGCAAGCACGTGCGGGTGGTCTCGGTGCTGTTCGGGAACATTGACGTCACGCCTGGCGGCTCCATAGCTACCGATGCTCTAGGCGAGTTCGCGGTTGAGGTGAGGGCCCCGGGCCTGGACCCCGGCCTTCAGACCGTCCAGGTTACCATTGCCGGCGTGACCGCCAGCACACCCTTCGAGATAGCGCCCCCGGGCGTCACCCCCGGAGCCATTGTGCCAGCGGCCGAGGGGCTGGCAGAACTGGGCGACGGGCTGGAGGTATTATTCCACTTCAATAACGACACCAAGGCCTGGACCTATTACGATCCCCTTTTCACCGAGGAGAATACCCTCAATTTCCTGGTGGCTGGAGAGACCTACCTGGTGCTGGTGAAGGAAACGACGGAAGTTATTCTCAATGGCCGGACCCGCAACCTCTCCTGCCTTGACGGCCACTGCTGGAACCACATCGTCTGGTAAATTCCGGGACACGCCTGCATTGCCCCTGTCCCCAACAAGCGACCGCCGTTCCCGTGAAGATGGGAACGGCGGTCCTGTTCGTCCCTATATCCTGGAGCCGCCAGCGTCGGACAGTCCACCCGCTTTGAAATGACGGGCCGGGGATTGGCCGCCATTCCGGCGCCTTTCCAACGGTAACGGTTCAGGGTCGATGAGTCACAGTGGCCTGTAACTCGTCATTCCGGCGCAGGCCGGAATCCAGCAAGGCTGACACCGAATACAGGTCAAGCGCAGCAAGGAGTCCTGGATACCGGCTTTCGCCGGTATGACGGGGCTGGCCGGCGTGGAAATACCACCAATTCTGAGGTCTTACTTCCGGCACGGTACAGTTGACCTGTCGAAATCGTCCTGGATTCGGGCTGCGGGTACTTCACAGCACACGTGCTTAGCTGCTACTGGTCCAACTGTATTGAAATGATGGATGGCATTTGTCTATCGCCATTCCTGTGGGAAACTCATCCTACAAGTTGCACCGAGGTTCCCGCCTGCGCGGGAACGACGGTTTATCCCCAACCCATCAATACAATCTGGTTGAACTACTAGCCCGTGCGCGCCCTTGACTCCAGGATGGTTACCTGCATGTTGGCCGGCAGGTTGCCGGTGGTAACCGTCAGGCTGCGCCGGGGTTGCACATCGCTTACGCCCATCAATTGCAGGAAAGTATCCAGGTTGCCCAGGGGTTCCGTTACTCCCGGAATCTGGTAGTGCATGGGTATCACAATCTTCGGGTCCAGGTCCTGCATCAGCTGCAGAATTCGTTCCAGGTCCAGCGTGCAGCCACCGCCGGCCGGGGCCAGCAGCACATCCACCGGCTGCAGTTCCTCCGCCTGGCGGGTGGTCAATGGCGTGGAAATATCCCCCAGGTGGCACACGTTAACGTTGTCCATAACAATGGAGTAGGCCACGTTGCGCTCTCCCTGGGGCTGGTCCTCTTTCAGGCTGGTCATCACGCCCCGCGCCGCAATCCCCGAAAACTCGTACTCCCCCGGGGAATCAAAAATCCTGGGAGATCCGCCCACTTCCAGGCGGTTGCTGTGGTTGGGGTGGGAGTTGCTCACCGTCACCACGGTAGCGGGTCGGGTTTCCGGCCGTAGCCCGATGGAGCCGGGATAAGGGTCGGTGACCACCACGAGGTCGTCGGAACGGAGTCTAAAGCACGCGTGGCCCAGCCAGATGATTTCCATTGCTACTGTTTTCGCCCCCTCACCAAATTCACAGCTTCCCATGCGACCGGCAGCAATAGCGATGCCGCCACCAGTTTTATTGCGTCACCAATTATAAACGGGTACAGTCCCCATTCCATCGTGGTTGTCCAGCGGGTTTCCGCCGGCGCGAAGGTCGCCAGCCACAGCAGGCCCGGCACGTAGAGAACAACGTTGCCCGCCAGCATGGACAGCAATACCCGGGGCCCGCGGTCCCAGCCCTGTTCCGAAAGCCAGCCCACCACGAACGCCGCCGGAATAAAGCCTACTATGTAGCCCCCCGAAGCGATGCTGAATACGAAGCCTGAAGCTCCCCCGGCGTAGAAGGGCAGCCAAGTACCGGCTACCAGGTACAGGAGCATGGCTGTTGCGCCCCGCCGGCTGCCCAGGGCCGCGCCGACTACCAGCACGGCAAAGGTCTGGCCGGTTATGGGTACCGGGGTAAACCCCAGGGGAATCTTTACCTGGGCCAGCAGGGCGGTGAAGAGACAGGCTCCCACAACCAGCGCTGCGTCCTGAGCGAATCTTCTGCTTCCCTCGCTGGCGGGTAGCACGGCGTCGGCCAGCACCGGCAAGGGCTGTTGCGCTCTAATGTTCAAGAGGCTTGTACCTGATTTCGAGAATCGGGAGTTCGAGCTGTAGCGGGTCCGGGGTCAGTGGCTCGTCACGGCCATACCACCGTGTTCCAGCATGTTTTTTCGTTGCAAACGAAGTGCAGTTCCTTCCCGTCAATTACTACGGTAACGGATTCGTCCACCATAATCAAATACGTTTGCCCCGATGTCATGGCCATGAGGGTGCTTTCTTCCGGCAGCTCCGGATCGTAATACACGAACTTGTCGGTGGCATCGATGTAGTGCCAGGCCACCACCAGGTTGTCTCCCAGCGGGGCCACAGCTTCGGCTACGGGTACGGATACCCCCGGTTC
>JAPPJA010000061.1 GCA_028874675.1 Chloroflexota bacterium | reverse complement strand
GTACAGGTACAGCTTTCGGGCATTGGCCGTGCTCTCGTCCTGTCTCAGGCGCCAGGCCATCCAGGTGAAAATGGCGCCCAGCGCCAGGGCGGCCCCCCCGTAAATCCAGCCCACGGCATCGGTAAGGGCAAACATCAGGGTCACCCCCACCAGCACCAGGGTGTACAGGAAGATGGTGGACACGGTGAAGTTGCGGGACGATACCACAGGCAGCATGGGTACGTTGGCTTCCTCATAGTCCTTCTGAATCAGCAGGGACAGGGCCCAGAAGTGGGGCGGCGTCCAGAAGAAAACCAGGGCGAACAGGTACACGGCCGGCAGTCCGACGGTACCGGTTACGGCGGCCCAGCCAACCATCGGAGGTATGGCGCCGGCCGCTCCCCCAATTACAATGTTGTGGGGAGTGCTCCTCTTGAGCCACCGGGTGTAAATCAGGACATAGAACAGGGTGGCTCCCAGGGTCAGTCCGGCGGCCAGCAGGTTCACCCACGCGGCCAGAATGGCAAACGCCACAACATTGAGGACAATACCGAAAACGAGAGCCTTGTTTGGGGATATGCGGTTGCTGGCAACGGGGCGCTGCCTGGTGCGGCGCATTACGAGATCAATGTCCCGGTCGTAGTGGTGGTTCAGGGCATTGGCTCCGCCCGACGCCAGGGCGCCCCCAATCCAGACCAGGGCCATCAATGACAGAGAGGGCAGTCCGCCAGCCGCAGTATGCGCCTGGGCCAGGAACATGCCTCCCGCCGCCGTAACCAGCAAAAGAAGGATTATCGGAGGCTTGGTCAGGGTGACGTAGTCGTTGACAACCGCAAGGGTGGTACGCCGGACGGCTTCATTCTCCTGAACGTCAGAGGAATCCAGGTCTGCCGCTTCTCGATGTTCGGTTGTGGCCATCTGGCTGAGCCTCCAGTACCCCTTCAGGCTGTTTCCGGTCCGACCGCTGCCGAACCCATATCCGGGCGCGAGCTTGACTCACCGGAAGCAGACAAGTCTGTCCCCTCCAGATGGCGACTGATCAACGCAACGGTCACTATAACACCCCAAACCCCGGTGGCCAGGCCAATATGAATGGCGCGTATGACAACCGGAAAATGGGTCCAGATAGCCACTGCGCCAATGAACACCTGGGCCAGGAAGAGCGCCGCTCCCAGAGCGCAGAATACCATCAAGGCGGTCTCGCCGGAAGACAAACTGGTCACTCCCAGGCGGTATCCCCGGTAAAGGGTATAAAGAAGAAGCCCGCCTACGACTGCGGCGACGACCCGGTGAAGCATGTGTATTGCCTGCAGTGTGTCTGATGGCAGGAGCGAGCCCCCGCAAAGAGGCCACTGAGGGCAGGCTGCCAGCGCGCCAGGAGTCGCTGTCACATAGGATCCGGAAAGAAGCATGGCATAAGTTGCCAAGGCCGCCACCGCCGCCAGCATGGGAAAACCAGCCGCTCCGTATTTGGACGCCGCTTCCTGATCGCTGGCATCTGGCATCCCTTCAGCCGCCGCCCGGCTGGGGTGAACCCGGCTGGGGGAGTCCTTGGCGTAGAGGGTTGCAACTGCGGTGAGAATGAGGCAGGCCAGGAGCCCCTGGGCCAGGGCCATGTGGGCCGCCACGATGTGGCCGGGCAGTTCGGTCAGCACGGTTACGCCGCCCAGTCCGGCCTGCGCCAGGAGCAACACCAGTGAAATGGCGGCGGGTACCAGCACCGACATCACGCGCCGGTACTTCAAGAGGGCAATCAGAAAGGTTGCGGCCACCAGCGGACCCACGATGGCCGAGGCCACGAGGCGGTGACTGTACTCGATTATGTCTTCCTTGGTCAGGGGAGGAATCAGGCTGCCGTCGCACAGCGGCCACTCGCCGCCGCAACCCAGTCCCGAACCGGTGACCCGGACCACTCCGCCGAGCACTATCAGGAAAAAGGTGGCGATAACCGACGTGACGGCGAAGCGCCGCAGCCAGCGCCCATCGCCGCCCGGAGATATGGGTTGTGCGCTGGAAGGATTACCGGATTCTCCGTAGCTTGCCACCGCGCCCGACTTGACCTCGGCCTTCAAATGAGGCAAATGTAAGAGTTCAGAATTGGAGCAATTTCCCGGCCAGCCAGCCCCGCATAACGGCGAAAGCCGGCATCCGGGAGTCCTCGCTACCTTTAACCTGTATTCACTGTCGGCCTTGCCGGATTCCGGCCTGAGCCGGAATGACGAGTCCAGGCCTCCGTGAATATCAACTCTGAACTGTTAAAGGCAAATGCGGTTACACGTGCCTCAAAGGGATATTGTGATATACTTCACATACTATCATGTCTAAGGCAATTCGGGTAGAAGGCCTGGTCAAGCGATACGGCGATTTCGCGGCCGTGGACAATGTTTCCTTCGATGTCAGTGAAGGTGAGGTTTTTGGCATCCTGGGCCCCAACGGCGCCGGAAAGACCACTACCCTGGAGATTATCGAGGGCCTGCAGCCGCCGACTTCAGGCCAGGTCACGGTCCTTGGCAAGGACATACGGAAACAAGCCCGCCACATCAAGGCCAGGATCGGAGTCCAGCTTCAGTCTTCGGCTTACTTCAGCTTCCTTACCCTGCGCGAAATCCTGAACCTGCTGGGCAGTTTCTACCCCAAGCGCCTGCCGCCGGATGAACTCCTGGGCCTGGTGGGGCTGGCGGACCGGGCCAACAGCCGCGTCAACCAGCTTTCAATTGGCCAGAGCCAGAGATTTACCGTGGCGGCCAGCCTGATCAACGACCCCGAACTCGTCATCCTGGATGAACCCACCACAGGTTTGGATCCCCAGGCCCGCCACAACCTGTGGGACCTGATTTCCGAAATGCACGCCCGGAAGGTGACGGTGGTCCTGACAACCCACTACATGGAAGAGGCTGAGCTGCTATGCCAGCGCCTGGCGATTATGGACCACGGTAAAGTGGTGGCTATAGATTCTCCCAGCGACCTGATCAGCCGGATCGAGACAACCTATACGGTTAAGCTGCAGACCGACCGGCCCTTGAGCGATGGCCAGTCCCACGCTCTGAACGAAGGCGGAAGCCTGCAACAGATGGATGTGGACCCGCAGTCCCAACCGGCGGCAGGCAATTCGTATGTGCTGCGGCTGGACAGGAACCCTGAATCCCTGAACCGGGCGCTGGACGGAATTGTACGCAGCGGCATCTCCCTCAAGCACCTGGAAATCCAGCCGGCCACGCTGGAGGACGTTTTCCTGGAACTGACGGGGAACGAGTTGAGGGACTAGCGGTGCTGGCGTTAACCATTGCCAACCTGAAGATGATGGTACGGAACCGCCAGACCACTTTCTGGGCGCTGTTCTTTCCCCTGATAATGGTTGCGGTCTTCGGCCTGTTTGACTCCAACACCTTTGCATCCTCGAGTGTGGCGGCGCTTGATCTGGCCGACAATGCCGCGTCGCGACAGCTGGTTGATTCCCTGGATGAAGCGGAACTGGTCCAACTCGCCGACCCGCCGGCAAGCCTGGAAGAGGGGCGGAGAGCAGTGGAGAAGGGAGACCTGGATTTCCTGGTGGCGATTCCCGCGGGATTTGGCGCGGGGACAGTTGAGGGGGACGGCCCTTCGCCAGCTGCGGAACTGGCGGCGGAAGTCAGCATGGCCCCGGTTACCCTGGTAACGGGGGAAGAGCGCGAGGAACGGAGCCAGCTAATTGCCAATGTCCTGCGCCGGTCCATCGACACTATCACCAACGGTCAACCGCCGGAGGAAGGTCCGGACCAGGTGATTACCGAAAGGCTCGAGGCCCGGTCGGCGCCCTATTTTGACGTCGTCCTGCTGGGGCTGGTCGGTATGGGGATAATGTCCCACGCCATCATTTCGATTGCCGTGCACATCAGCAACTATCGAAACCTTTCCATACTGAAGCGGATGCTGGTGACGCCGCTGGCCATCTGGAAGTTCTTTGCCGCAGAAGTGGTCGCGCAGCTGGTACTGGCGGTAATTCAGGCCGCGGTCATCCTGGGAGTGGGAGTGTTTGTCTTCAGGGCGGAGCTGGTGGGGAGCGTAATTCACATGCTGCCGATAATAATTCTCGGCAGCCTCGTATTCCTGAACATAGGGTTCATCATCTCGGCCTGGGCAAACACGCCGGCGGCCGCATCGGGGATGGGGAACGTGGTGTCCCTGCCGATGATGTTTTTTGCGGGCACCTTCTTTTCGACCTCGGCGTTGCCCTGGCTACTGCCCTACGTGGCGGATGCCCTGCCCCTGGCGCCCATGATTACTGCCTTGAGAGACATTGGCCTGCGCGGCGCCAGTATCTGGGAAGTCTGGCAGCAGCTGGCATGGCTGGGCGGGTGGCTGGTGGCAACCTCCCTGATCGCAGTGCGAGTTTTCCGGTTCAGCTAATCTCTTTCCGGGGCAATCTACTGTCCCACATTCTCCTCCGACGTTTTCACCTGGAGCCTTATGTCCAGCGTTCTGGTCGCCGCTGCCGCTCTTCTTGTAGCAATATCCATGCTGCTTGGCGCCGGCTGCGATGCGGATAGTCCCAACCAGGTTCGCGGACAAGTGATTGAAGCCGTTCCAAGAAACTTCTCGGAACTGGAAGTGCTGAGAATTCGCGATGAAGGAGGAAGGGAGTATGTGTTTGAGACCGAGGGATTTATCGGCTTTACCCCTTCCCACGTCCGCGAGCACCAGATGTTTGGGCAGTCTCTGCTGGTGACCTACGAGAAGCGCGGCGACGTCCTGATTGCAGTAAGGCTGGAGGACTGAAACAGGTTCAGCTTCCGAGCAATTTTGAAAGGGCCTCGTCCAGAAGCGATTCCGGGGTGAACTGTTCGAACTTGGCTTGCACCAGCCCGTCCTGGTCCACGACGAAGGTCCAGGGTTCGCTGGGCAGCCCCCATTCTTCCACCGCCGGGACTTGCTTGGCCGCGAAACGGTTGCCCTCGATCAAGTGGGGGTCCTGGAAAACCTCCACGTGAATGAAGTTTACCTGACCCTCATATCGCCCCTT
>JAPPJA010000337.1 GCA_028874675.1 Chloroflexota bacterium | reverse complement strand
CGGATGGACTCCAGCATGCTGACGTGCTGGGCAATGCCCTGTCCGGCGATGTCGAAGGCGGTGCCGTGGTCCACGGAAGTGCGGACGAAGGGCAGCCCCAGGTTGGCGGTGACGCTCTCCTCGAACCCATAGACCTTGACGGGAATGTGGCCCTGGTCGTGGAACATGGCCAGCACTGCGTCGTACCGGCCCGAAATGGCCTGGTGAAAGACGCTGTCCGCAGGTATTGGCCCCACGGCATCTATGCCGCGCTTCCGGGCCGCCTGTACCGCCGGGGCGATTTCGTCGGCTTCTTCGTTGCCCAGCAGACCCCCGTCGCTGTTGTGGGGGTTCAGGCCGGCTGCGGCGATGCGGGGACTGGGGAAGCCCCACTTGACGAAGGAGTCGTGGGTCAGTTGCAGGAAATCAAGAATGCGGTCCTTCTTCACGTAGTCGCAGGCCACCCGCAGGGACCGGTGGGTGGTCAGGTGGACTACCCGCAGGTTCTTGGCCATCAGCATGGTGGGCACGATTCTCGCGCCGGACAGTTCCTGCAGCAGTTCCGTATGGCCGATGGACTCGTAGCCGGCCATGGCGGCGGCTTCCTTGTTCAGAGGAGCGGTGGCGATGCCGTCCACGATACCGGCGAGGGCCAGTTCGCCGGCCTTGGTCACCCACTCCATGGCCGCCTTGCCGCAGGGAACGCTCAACTGGCCGACGGTGATGTCCTCGGGATTCAGGTTGTGAATGTCCACCACGTCCACAATTTCCGGGTCTTCCCCGGCCGCGGTGGGGTCGTCGGTCTCGCGGATGGTGAGGGACAGGCCGGTGGCGCTGACGGCCTGGTTCATGGCGTAGGTGTTGCCAATGACCATGGGACGGCAGGAATCGTAAACCCGGGGGTCGGCCAGGGCCTTGACCACCACTTCGGGGCCGATGCCACAGGGGTCGCCCATGGTGATGGCGATAGCCGGCTTTTGCGCATCAACGTCAACCATAACACTCACCGCTCCAGGTTCAGGTTCAGATAGGGGAAAAATTCAGGGAAATTATAGCATGGAGAATAGGGGTGGTCGGAACGGCAACAGCGACCAAAACCTATGCGTGGGCCAGGTCATCCACTAGCCTGCGCACAAGTGGTTAATCCCTCATCTGTTGACTGTATCGATACTGGAGCTAATCTGAGTCTTCACCAGGTTGCGTTAGCCCACTGGAACCCCTCTCATGGGACCTTGCTAAAATCGAAAACTGCTGTTTCCTGTACGCGGTCCGGTTCCTGCTGTCCCCACGCAATTGACTGCAGCTTTTCCACGGTGTCAATGTCGAAAAGCCTCTCCCCACACTGGGCGCAGACTCGCGCGGGAACCTTTTCTACAAGAATCCACCGTTCTGGCAATTCAAGCGAGTAGGTCACCTTTTCGTTGGTAACGGGTGACCCGCAAAGGTCACACACCATTGGATGACCTCCTGGTCCTGAAGTTAATCCATAGAGCTGGATCTGGCTGGTAGGCAGTGATTACTTTCAGCAACGGACGATCTGGATAGCTACACTGGACGTGCAACGGGCGGTCTTCCAGGGAATAGCCAAATACCAAACAGCTCGGCCCGTACCTGTCGTCCGGATACTCCTCAATGACTTCGCCTGAAGCAATGGCCTGGCGAATCTCATCCAGGGAAATGCGTCGGATAATGCTTCTGTCAACCGCGTGCTGGGTAAACTCAACGAGTCCGTCCAGAAACTTTTGTCGAATATCATGGATGATGGACTCGTTACTGGGCATGCCTATAGAATTATAGCATTGCTTGTTACCTGCTCAGTTGCCCATTCACCGCGAGGTACTACCATGAACTTCAACCCCGAACAACACCTTTCCGCCATGCACCGCTCCGTTGCCTTCCTGGAACGGGACGGCCAGCCCGCCAGCGCGGTGGGCCTTTCCCGCAGTTACGTCGCGACTTTGGAGGACCTGTGGGGCGCGGTGACCAACGCCGACCGCATTCCCCGCTGGTTTGCGCCCGTCGGCGGCAACCTGGAACCGGGCGGCCATTACCAGGTGGAAGGCAACGCTGGCGGCACTATCGTCGTCTGCGAAGCCCAGTCCCACTTTGGCCTGACCTGGGAGTTTGGCGGGGACACAAGCTGGGTGGAGGTCCAGATGTGGGAGGAAGAGGCCGGTCGGATTGGGCTGTCGCTGGTCCACACCGCCCTGCTGTCGGAGCACTGGGAGCAGTTCGGCGCCGGAGCGGTGGGCGTAGGCTGGGAGACGGCGTTCCTGGGCCTGGCCCTGCACCTCGCCGACCCGTCGGGGTTCAAGCCGGACATGGAGGAGTTTGCCACGTCAGCCGATGGACGGGCCTTCATCCACGGCAGCAGCGAGGGCTGGGGCCTGGCGCAGATAACGGCGGGGACGGAGGCGGAGGCGGCCAGAGCCGCGGCCGGGAGGACGGCGGCGTTTTATACGGGGGAGGAGGTTGGCTGACGGGAGGGGTAGTAAAAGACCATAACCTGTTTGTATTCGTCCCTACCCCACGACATGGCTTCTGCAGGCACATCGATTGGTCGCTTACGCCCCAGACGGACTGGTGCGGTTCCTTCCTCAACGTTTAGGCTGTTCCAGGCACGCCCCACAAGCTCCAATCGCTCATCAGTAACAATGCTCGGGGATGGAACAGCAAAAGCTGTCTTGCCGGAGTGAGGCCACTGCAAGCTTGGTTTGCCTTCGTCCGACACCTTCCAAACACCCATTAGTGCCTCTTCGGGCATTAGGTCAACCATCCGCACTGCAGTTGCGGGAAGAGAAGTGTCATATGTGCCAGCCAGAGTCCTCAAACTTTTGAGCGACCACCCATCCATCCATCCATCTTCGTAAAAGGCCATTCGTGGCATTAAGATTTCGGCTGCGATCTGATCGCAAAGGCGTTCCTCTTCATCTGATTGTCCGTTAGCGCGATTCTTGGGTGCGGAGCCAGATAGTTGCAACTTTTGGAGCAAGAGATGTCCCAATTCGTGTGCCAATGAGAACCGCTGTCTAGTTATGCTGTGACTTTCGTTGAGGATTACCTTATATCCCCGGCGACTCGGAATAAGCATGCCTGCTGAGGAAATGGGATGCCTTTCTATCGAAGTAACTCCCCAATTCCTTGCCAATGTTTCTAAATTCACTGGCCCGTCCAAGGCTTCCAGTCTAAATTCATGAAGTACCTTGGCTTTGAGATCAGGTAAGCTCATCGTCGTCACCGAGCTGCAGATCCATGAAATCGCTAAATTGAAGGTATAGGTCGTCAGGATCCAAGTTCTGATCTCTAAATTTTACCGAGCTATTCAGATGATTAATGAAAGGCTCGATTAAATCGGGTCGGTGCACTCGATTGGAAAGGAACTCAGAAACCTTTCGACGGTTTTCGTTTGCAACAGAAACTGGATCGTCGACCAAGTCAGCGGGCATTACCCCGAATGCTGCTGCCAATGCTTGGTAGTCTTCTGGCCTGGCAGGCTGTCCCAACAGGAGAAGAGATATGTACCGTGGTGTGAAGTCCGGCTGAACCTGACGAGCTTTTGAAGCGATCTTAGAAATGTTTTCCTGAGTTCTTCCTCCAGTTTCTTCTATCAGAGCCTGTAGTTTGTCTTTGAATGCCATCCTAACCTCACACTGAATCCAAGAGCTCACCTTAGTATTTTATTGATCGGCGCCGCCCGGTTTTAGCCACACGTACTGTATCCGCAACTAGCGCAAATCAGGCAACCCTCTTGGAAATACAGTGTGCCATTACATTCTTGGCACTTCTGGGAACCATTGGCATGCCCGTTTCCGTTTACCGCCGCAAGGGTAGGCTGAGGCATGAATTGAAATTGCAAGGCTTGGGACTCGGGGTGGTCGGTGGTCTCGGCGGCGCCTTCCATGTAGCGCTGCAGGGCCAGGGCCACGGCGTCAGGGCCCGAACGGACCAGGGTTCCCTCGTCCCAGAAGGGGCAGCAGGTGATTCCCCTCAGCTGCTCCACCACGTCGTTGACGCCTACGCCCGAGCGCAGGGCCAGGGACGCCAGGCGGGAGATGGCCTCCAGCTGGGCTGAGTCGCAGCCGCCGGCCTTGCCCAGGGTGCTGAACACCTCAAAGGGTTTGCCCTCTTCCTGGAAGTTGATGGTCACGTACATGTTGCCGTGACCGGTATGCACCCGCTCGGTAACGCCCTGGATCTGGCGGGGGCGGTCCCGCATAACCCGGGCGGTGCCGCTTCCAGGGCCGGGCTGGCTTTCTTCACCGGCGTCGGTACCGCCGGTGCTGAGGACCTGGCCGGCCTTGCTGCCGTCCCGGTACACGGTGATGCCCTTGCAGCCGGTCTCGTAGGCAAGGCGGTAGGCCTCGGCCACGTCTTCCACTGTGGCGCTGGTGGGGAAGTTGATGGTCTTGGAAACGGAGTTGTCGGTATATTCCTGGAAGGCGGCCTGCATGCGCACGTGCCATTCCGGGGTAATGTCATGGGAGGTGCGGAAGACTTCCTTCACCCATTCGGGCACGTCCAGGTCGTGGAGGGTGCCCTTCTGGGCCAGCTGTTCCATCAGTTCCTGGGAGTAGAAGCCCTCGTTGCGGGCCACCGCCTCGAAGTAGGGGTTGCCCTCCACCAGGCGGGTGTTGTCCATCACGTTGCGGACGTAGGACAGGGCAAAGAGGGGTTCGATGCCGCTGGAGGCGCCGGAAATGATGCTGATGGTGCCGGTGGGGGCGATGGTTACGGGGGCGGAGTTGCGCATGCGCCGGACGTTGCCGGGCTGGTTGTAAACGCTGCCATCCCAGGCCGGGAAGGTGCCCCGCTTTTCGGCCAGTTCCATCGAGGCCTTGTAGGTCTCGTCCTGGATGCGGCGCATGACCTGGCCGCCCAGTTCCAGGGCTTCCTCGGAATCGTACCGAATGCCCAGCTGGACCAGCAGGTCGGAGAAGCCCATGATGCCCATTCCGATGCGGCGGGTCTTCTTGCTCATCTCCTCGATTTCTTCGAGGGGATAGTCG
>JAPPJA010000086.1 GCA_028874675.1 Chloroflexota bacterium | reverse complement strand
AATGAGATGTTAGCAGTAAGACGAATCACTGTCAACAAGACAAACTCAAGACTTTTCGTGAATTCGGGGACACATGCAATCTTGTGCATATTATGTCCTCTTTTGGAGGAAGTCGGAACACATGCTACGAATTCTTTGCAAAATCACAGGACTCCCTGTCAAGGAGCGGTCGGACGTCCTTCAGGGCGCAGGCATTACCCTTTGCGTCAGATTGCGCTACGACTGGCAGCAAGGAATCTCGTCAGCCTGAGCCTGGGGGAGCTTTCAAGGCCTGGCTGGACTCCGAGGCCCGGGAGTTGATGCCCGACGGGCCGATACTGGCAATGCGCTTCGGCTTCCCTGGGCATGACCTCATTTAGGAGGGCGATTGCCCCGATTCCTGCCCCTTTGCCTGTTACTGCGCTGAACGAATTGTGCTATTCTGTTTAGGAATTCGGACAGGTCCGGATTTCGGCTGCGAAACGTAGCTGACCTGAATGGCGCAAGGCTGCTGGACTGCAATTGAGTGAACGCATTTTCATAGGGGTTGCCTGGCCCTATGCCAACGGGCCGCTGCACCTGGGCCACCTGGCAGGATGCTACCTGGGAGCGGACATATTTGCCCGTTACCACCGCATGCGCGGCAACCAGGTCTTGATGGTGTCGGGCAGCGACACCCACGGTACCCCCATTACCATTCGCGCGGACCAGGAGGGCATTACTCCGGCGGAAGTGGTTGAACGCTACCACGCCGAGTTCCTGGAGTCCTGGGAGCGACTGGGAATTTCCTTTGACCTGTTCACTCATACCAATACCGAGAACCACCAGCGGGTGGTCCACGAGATCTTCCTCCAACTGCGGGACCAGGGCTACATCTACACTGACAACATGCTGCTGGCCCACTGTCCTGGATGCCAGCGTTTCCTGCCGGACAGGTACGTGGAGGGCGTGTGTCCTCATTGCGGCTACGAGAGAGCCAGGGGCGACCAGTGCGACCAGTGCGGGCACACCCTCGACCCCCAGGAACTGCTGCAGGCCGTGTGCATCCTTTGCGGCGGGGCGCCCGAGTTCAGGGAGTCGGAGCACTTCTTCCTGAAGCTATCGGCGTTCCAGGACCAGCTTCTTGACTGGATCCGGGAGCAACCCCACTGGCGGCCCAATGTGTCCAACCAGACCACCAGCTTCCTGGAGGGAGGACTGAAGGACCGGGCAATTACCCGCGACCTGACCTGGGGCGTGCCGATTCCCCTGGAAGGTTACGAGGGGAAGCGGATTTACGTTTGGTTTGAGGCGGTAATTGGCTACCTGTCTGCCGCCGTGGAGTGGGCGGCAAACTCGGGAGAATCCCAAAAGTGGGAGGAATTCTGGAAGGACCCCGCCACCCGCAGCTATTACTTTATCGGCAAGGACAACATTCCCTTCCACAGCATCATCTGGCCGGCCATGCTGATGGGATACGGCAACGGGCTCAACCTGCCCTATGACGTTCCGGCCAACGAGTTTCTCAGCCTGGAGAACCGGAAGTTTTCCACGAGCCAGAACTGGGCTGTGTGGGTTCCGGACTACCTGGACCGCTATGACCCGGACCCGCTGCGCTACCTGCTTTCAATCAACATGCCGGAAACCGGGGACGCCGATTTTTCCTGGTCGGAATTCGTGCGGCGAAACAACGAGGAACTGGTGGCGACCTACGGAAACCTGGTAAATCGCGTACTATCATTCACATACCGGAACTTTGAAGGACTGGTGCCAGAGGCTGGCGAAACGGATGAAATTGACCAGCAGGTCCTCGAGGCGGCGCGCGCCACCCTGGATGAGGTGGGAGGAAGCCTGGGGAATACCCGCTTCAAGCTGGCCATAGGGCAGGCTTTCGGCCTGGCGCAGGAGGCCAACCGGTACCTCGACGCCAAGGCGCCCTGGCGCGCCATCCGGGAGGACCGGGCTGAGGCAGGCCACACCCTGAACGTGTCGCTGCAGGTGTTAAATTGCCTCAAGGTAACGCTGGCGCCTTTCCTCCCCTTCAGCTCGCAGAAAGTCCACGAATACCTGGGTTTTGACGGGCCGGTGGAGCAGGAACCATGGGACTATGAAAGCCTGGTGGGAGCAATCAAGGGCGGCGGGACCCTGCGCCAGCCGTCTCCCCTTTACGTGAAACTGGACCCGGAAGTTGTGGAGCAGGAAACCGGGCGGCTTGGCGTGAGCGAGGGCTAGCGGCTATTTTGGTACAGGGACTGGACACCCGGGCCATCAGTATCTATTCCCCCATCCTGGAAGAGCTCTCACTGGTTGAAGACAGGCTCCACGACCTGGCAAATACCTCAATTCCTGAACTTGAACCCCTGCTGGACCACGCCCTGTCCCATGGCGGGAAGCGGGTTCGTCCCGCGCTGACCCTCCTGGCCGCCAGCATCATCCCGACGGAAACGGACAATCCCGTCAAGATGGCCACGGGTGTTGAACTACTGCACCTGGCAACTCTGATTCACGACGACACGGTGGACGACGCCGATACCCGCCGGGGCCGGGCGTCGGTCAGTGGGCGATGGGGCAAGGAAGTGGCCGTTCTGCTGGGGGACTACCTGTTCGCGACTTCGGCGACCCTGGTGTGCGATACGGGCAACTTGCGGGTGGTACGGCGATTCGCCGAGACCATCATGGAACTGGCCAGCGGCGAACTGATCGAGTACTTCAATACCTTCAATCCCCAGCAGGAAATGGAACGCTACTACGACCGGATCTATCGGAAGACGGCGTCCTTATTCCGCACCACGTCCGAAACCGGGGCAGTATTGAGCGGCGCGGACGAGGACCAGATCCAGGCACTGAGCAGGTATGGCTACAACATTGGTATGGCATTCCAGGTAGTGGACGACCTTCTGGACATCCTGGGGGACGAATCCGAACTGGGAAAGCCGGTGGGCAACGACCTGAAACAGGGCATCCTGACCCTTCCAACCATACTGCTGCTGCAACGCTACCCTGAGGATAACCCGATACCGCTACTGTTCAAGGAACCCGGAAACACCTGCTACCTGGAACGGGCCCTTGAGATGACCAGGAATTCCTCCATCATCCCTGACTGCTTTACGGTTATCCGGGAGTACTGCGACAAGGCCATAAGTGACCTGGAAAGTCTTCCCAGGGCAGAGAGCCGCGACTCCCTGGAATCCATGGCCACCTACGTAAGGGAACGCAGCCGGTGACGCGGCATACGCGAAGGCTGCCTCTGCCTGCCAGGGGAGCCTTGCTTTCTCACCGCCTCAGGGTCGCCGGATTTGAACATCCTTAGCGGCCGAGTTACGAGTAACCCTATACACTCCCCTGACGCCACAGGATTTTTCCGCCAACAATCGTGACCAGCGACTGCGCCCGGGGGAGGCGGTGAAGGGATTCTTCTTCCAGGCCGGTATCCAGCAATGTAAGGTCTGCCAGCATACCGGGTCGGATTGCCCCCTTGGTTGATGCCGAGCCCTCAGCCCGGGCCGCCCCCAGGGTATGGGCTTCAACGGCGTTCTGAAGGCTGATGCCCGGTCTCTTTTGCCCGTTTGGCGAGCCGGGGAAACCGGGCCGAGGGTAATGCCCCCCTGTGAGGGTGCGCGAGGTAATCGCGCTGTAGATTCCGGGCCATGGAGAGGGATCAATAACCGGCGAATCTGAGCCGAAAGCCATGGGAACGCCACGAGCCACCAGGGCGCCGCAGTCGAAAAGGTGGGGAATCAAGTGAGGATCCACCCTCTGCCGGTAGCTGTCTCCCCGCCAATATATGAACCCCGGCTGCGTGACTACTGTGGCGCCCGACCGGGCGACCATGTCCATAACAGGTGGCGGACATTCTGCGCAGTGTTCAATCCGGCTGCGGGGAACAGTACGAGGGACCGAAACCGTGCCATCCCCGGCAGGATACGCCGGAAGCGGCTTCAAAAGTTCGGGCAGGGACACAATGGCCTCAATCGCCTCCTGCTCTATGGCATGTATAGCTACGGGAAATCCTAGCTTTCTGGCGCTGGAACCCAGTTGGGCCAGGTCTTCGGGTGCCGGCTGCAGGCTGCCTGTGGTGAGGGTGAGCATAATCTTGGCGTGACCGAGGCTCAGGCTCCGGCTGCCCGAGCCCCATCCCAGGTTTGACTCGGCAAACTGGTCCAGGTTGCGGACGCCGGCCATCATGACAACCCTGGGCCTGAATACTTCGTCCTCCACCAGGGACTTGAAGGTCTGCCACTGCTGAATTCCGTTTTCCGGCCCGGCATCCTGAACCGACGTAATGCCGCAGGCCAACAGCCTCTTGCTCAACCGGGAAACGCCACTGCTGAACTCCTCCTGGCTTCGAGTTGGGCCCAATCTCTCTCTCAAGAAGGTTGCGGCCTCAAACAAGACTCCCGTCGGTTCTCCCGTCTCAGTGTCCCGGTCAATGACGCCGTCCACCGGGTCCGGGGTGGCCTTGTCAATTCCGGCTAGGGCCAGACCCAGGCTGTTGAGCGCCAGGGCGTGGCCGCTGGAGTGGTTGATGCGGACGGGATTACCGGAAGCTACCGAGTCAAGCTCCCATCGGGTGGGCAACCGCCTCTCCGCCAATGAACCCGGGTCCAGCCCAGAGCCCCTTACCCACTGGCCCGACGGCGTGACCTCAGCCCGGGAAGCAATGGCGGACAAGAGTTGGTCCAGGGAAGTGATACAGGCCGGGCCGCAGTCCACGCTGGAGAGGCTGGAGGCAGTCGCCAGGACGTGGCAGTGGGCATCGTTGATGCCGGGCAGCAGGGGCAGACCAAGGCAATCGATGACTTCCGACCCGGGCGCTTGGTGGGAGAGAATCTCGCTGTCGCTGCCGACGGCAACTATGCGATGGCCGCTTACCGCGACGGCCGCCGCATGGGGCCTACGGGGATCCATTGTCAGAACCCTGGCGTTTACCAGCAGCAAGTTGGCGGTTGAGGACATGGCCACTTTCCGGGAAGCAGCGAAACGAGTCGGTTTACCTGGGCTCTGGAACCGAAAGGAGGGTACCCCGGAGTCGGGCAGTGACCGGGCGTGGGGCGGGCCG
>JAPPJA010000192.1 GCA_028874675.1 Chloroflexota bacterium | reverse complement strand
CCACTGAAGCTGTCTTTCAGGGTGTTGAGACCTTGATCGGCGGCTATTTCAAGGAAGGGGACTTTGAGGTTGGCGAAACCGGAACTGTCGCATGGCGCACCTCCGCCGAGGCCGCCCGCCAGACCCTGGTCAGCTTTGGTCTGGTACGGGTAAACGCCGACGGTGACGCCTGGGAACTGACGGAAGAAGGCAAGCGGGAGGCGGCCAAAGCCAAGATATAACTGGTCAGTGTTTGCATGAATGGAGAGGATTTCACAAATCGGGAAAAATCCTCTCCATCCATCTTTGAAATCCGTGCCTACAAACCCTGGCCCACAGTTGCAATCAAATTCAGGCTCCGCTCCACTGATGCCTGGGAGTCGCCGCCCGCCGAAATTGGGTGGGCCAGAATCTCCGTAGCTCCCCAGTCAAACAGCTCTCGCAGGCGTCCGGCCACCGTTTCCTCGTCTCCAGACAGCACCACGTCCTCAATCATCCCGTCGCTCCACGCGCTTTCCCGCGCCTCCGGATGACCCGAGGCGGCAAACATTTCCTGGTAAAAAGGCGAACGGGGGTAGTTGGCCAACTGGGAGCGGGCCGCCTCCCTCACCTCGTCCGGATTGTCGTGGACACACACCGGCGCGTGGGCTACAAGGGGAGGTACTTCGCGGCCTGCGCTCTCCGCTCCCCGCTGCATCTCCGGCAGGGCCACGTCCCGCAGGTACTGGCCGGGGCACACCCAGCTTATGGCGCCGTCGGCCACTTCGCCGCACAACCGGAAGGACCTGCGGCGCAGGGCCGAGGCCATTACCGGTACGTCCGGCGCCGGCGCCCCGGGCAGGGAGCCGTGGCCGTGGTACTGGGTGCCGTCATAGTCCACTTGTCCCTCCCACAGCAATTGTTTGACCACCTGGATGTATTCGCGCAAGTTGGTAAGCGGAGCGTTGTGCTCAATGCCGAACATGGGCTCAATGCTCACCTTGTGGCTGGGGCCCAGTCCCAGCCGGAACCGCCCCGGGGCCAGCTGGGCCACCACCTGGGTCTGCGCCACCGCCACAATCGGATGACGCGGATAGGTGGGGATGATGCTGGTGCCCATCAGGATGCGGTCGGTGACGGCCGCCGCCGCTGCAAATGTGGTCAATGCGTCGGGCCCCGCCCCGCCCGAGGTCAGCCACGCCGCTTCAATTCCCAGTTCTTCCAAATGCTGGATACGCGCCACCACGGTCCGGCTGTCGCCGCCCATGGCCGCAACGCCAATTCGCTTGTCTGCCATATCAATTACCCTTCCTGATTGATGATTTTCGGGCAGATTAGCATTGGCTCCGGGAATTGGCAACCTGGCGGAAGCCCCTACCAATGGTGGTTTAGCTATTGAGGGACTTTTCCCTAAATCCGGTCGTCCTTGGCGCCCCGGCAGGCGCAGCACAGGCTGGTCAAACCACCGCCGCAGGGGTTTTCGAAAGAGCCAGGACGAACGAAGGAACAGACTCTACCCGAATTGTCGAAACACCGTGCCCGTTCCCGCCCCCGTCCTTGACACCCCACCTGCCCCAACCTAAAATCCCACCCATCCTGCCGCCTGGAGCATTTGCCAGTGACTTGGGAGTTTCAACGGGTTGCCGGCCCTTACGGCAGCCCTGCCGACGGCCCCGTTTGGGACGGGGAAGCGCTGCTGTTTACGCAGCTAACTTTCCCCTTTAACGTCGCCAATAACCGTATCCTTCGCTACGACCCGGCGACCGGCGATGTAGCCGACTTCCGCCGTTGGACCAACCGCACCATGGGCCTGGCCTTCTCCCGCTCCGGTGAGCTTTACGGGGCCCAGAGCGGCGGCCGCAGGCTCGTGCGGTTTAACGCTGACGGCAGCACCTCGCCCCTGGCCCACAAGCTGGACGGCATCTACCACAACCAGCCCAGGGATCTGGTGGTGGACAGCCGGGACCGCATCTGGTTCTGCGACCCTCACGGCGACCTGCGGGAGGCAATGAATCCCCAGATCCATGACAAGCTGGACCATGCGTCGGCGCTGCGGCTGGAAGCCCCAGCCCTGGACGCGCCCATTACCCGCGTCACCTACGACACCGATTCTCCCATGGCCCTGCTGCTGTCGCCGGACGAGTCCACCCTCTACCTGGCGGAAAGCAGCGAAGCCCCCGACGGTCCCAGGGAGCTGCGCGCCTACCCCCTCCTCGAGGATGGATCGGTGGGCCAGTACCATTTGCTCCACACCTTTGGCCGGGACGGCGGCCCGGGACGTGGCGGCGTCCACCGCGGCATCTATGGCATGTGCCTGGACGGCGAAGGCAATATCGTAGCGGTGGCCGGAGGAGGGGAAGCGGGCCCTGGCCCCATGGTCTATGTTATCACGCCGCAGGGACGCATCCTGCAATCCCAGCCCTTGCCCGAAGAACCAACCAATTGCGCCTTTGGCGGAGCCGGCTCCGCCGACCTGTATGTGACCACTACTGACGGCAGCTTGTACCGAGCTTCCGGGGTTAGTTGAAGTTCATGACGATCCCCCGGCGCCGCAGGTCCTCGAGGGTTCTCTGCACCTGCGCCTGAACTGAAGGAGGAAACATGGTTTCCGGACCCACTGCACCAGACATGGAAAAGACTATCGCCCTGCTTCGAACCGAGGCCGACGCCCTGGCCGATTTCCTGGCCGGCCTGGACACCGAGGGCTGGGGACGGCAAAGCGCCTGCTCGGCCTGGACGGTGGCCGACGCGGCGGCCCATATTGCCCAGGGTTCCCAGGGCTCTTCCCTGGCGTTGACCCGCGCCCAGGGAGACGACCCTTCGCCGCCGGAAGGCCAGCGGCTGCTGGACGCCGGCGATCGCGCCTCGGAAAGCACCGCGGACCGCGCCAGGCAATTCAGCGCGGGCAAGGAGGCCGCCGAACTGGTCCAGGCATATCGGGAAGGGTCAGACCGGCTGGTGGCGACTGCCCTGGGACTGAGGCCCGAGGACTGGGAGAAGCCATCCTTCCACCGGCGGGGCATCATTCCGGTGCACGAGAACATCACTCGTCGTATCCAGGAGATTGCTATCCACGGCTGGGACATTCGCTCCGCCTTTGACCCGGCCGCCGAAATTTCCGAGGCCGGGGCGCAGGAAGTAGCCACCGTTGCCCACCGCTGGCTGGGGGTCTGCTTCGTTCCCCTGGAGGGCGGCGCCAACGCCCGCTTCCGTTTCGAGGTCTCGGGGCCCAATGCCTTCAGCGAGGATGTGGTGCTGGAGGGGGATTCTTTCCGCATTGAACCGGCGGGAAGCGCGGCCCCCGACGTTACTTTCCGCGCCAATACCAGCGCCTACGTGTTGCTGGTTTACGGGCGGTTGGATATTAGCTCCGGCTCGGTCCCCGTCCAGCTGGAAATTGACGGCCCGCTGGAAACCGCGCTCCTCTATACCCGGAGCTTCCAGGGCTATTAGCGGTAGGGGCAGACCTGTGTGTCTGCCCTGGTCCCTCCATCGTAGATGCAGACTTGTGTGTCTGCCCTGGTCCCCCCATCGTAGGTGCAGACTTGTGTGTCTGCCCTGGTCCCCCCATCGTAGGTGCAGACCTGTGTGTCTGCCCTGGTCTCTTGCCAATACCCAAAAATAAAAGGGCCGGCGCAATTAACCCGGCCCTTTTGCTTCCCCTTGCCAGCGGCAGAATTCATGCCGTCGCCCACTCCACCCCGTTCAGCACTATCTTCTGGAACTCCGGCGTCTCAAAGCTGCGGCCGTCATGCCCCAGCAGCAGCACGAAAACCTTGCCGTCGCCGTAGCTGCGGGTCCAGGCCAATGGGTAGGTCCCGCCGGCCATGAAGGTGGGGGCGCGGTCCGGGCCCCAGGGCCAGGTGCCCTCTTCCGAATCGCCGGTCAGGAAGATGTCGTTGCCCTCGCCGTAAGCCAGGCCCATGTAAAGCTCGTCGTTGGTGGAAAAGTCGGAAACGCCCGCAACCCCGGGGTGGCTGGCCTGGCTGACGTTCACCGTGAACTCGCCGTAGGGCGGATGGTAGCTGGTTCCCGATATCCAGCCGCCGCCGGTAATCTGGTGGTACTCAGGCCAGGTGGCGGACAGGCAGGTGGATATGTGGATGCAGACGAAGCCTTTGCCTGCCTTGATGTAGTTAGCCATGCCCTCGCACTCTGCGGCTTCCAGCGCCCAGTCACCGAAACCGGCAATATTCTCGCGACGGGTGTTGAACACCAGGGCGTCATAGGTGTTCAGCTCTTCCGCATTGGCCAGCGCCGAGGCGTCTTCGGTCACGGTAACGTCGTGGCCCGCGGCGGTAAGAAAGCTGTTCAGGATGGGAGTAGATTCCTTGTAGGGGTGTCGTCCCCCGCTGATTACCAGTAGTTTCACTGAATCATACCTCCGGTCAAAGATTTGGTTCGCCGTCATTCCGGCCTTGAGCCGGAATCCAGAGAGCCTGCAAGTAGGGGCAGACCTGTGTGTCTGCCCTGGTCCCCCCATCGTAGGGGCAGACCTGTGTGTCTGCCAGAATGTGTTAGCGTCGGCCCATTATACACCAGGGCCCGTGGCTGGGTGCGGACTACCCCATCACCCGCCGGAAGAAGTCCAGCGCATTTCCGCCCACTATCTTCAATATGTCCTGGTCCGAGTGGCCCCGGCTGATGAGTCCCCGGATGATGTTCCCGCCGTCCGCCGGCGATTCCAGCCCGTCCAGGTAGGGGGCGGGCAGTTCCTCGTAGGAACGGTTCAGCACGTAGTGGTGGAAGTCCACGTGGTCGCCCACATTGGTGTCCGTACCGATGGCCACGTGGTCCACGCCCACCAGGTTGATCATATAGTCGTAGTGGTCCAGTACGCAGTTAATGTCCTGTTTCGGGTCGTCGCTCAGGGAGTTGGGGACGGCGGTGATGGCGATCAGCCCACCCTTGCGGGCACAGGCCACCAGTTCCTCGTCCCTCCGGGTGCGGGTGGTGGGGCGCAGGGTGTAGGAGGCGTTGTGGCTGAAGGTTATGGGCGCCTCGGAAAACTCGATGGCGTCCATGGCCGTGGGGATTGAGGCATGGGAAACGTCAATGCACATGCCCAACCGGTTCATCCGCCTTACCACCTCCACCCCAAACTCG
>JAPPJA010000413.1 GCA_028874675.1 Chloroflexota bacterium | reverse complement strand
AACCCACGACTTGCACAGGTTCGAGGTTCCCGCCTGCGCGGGAACGACGGGTTTTCCAGCCTTTTAACACACCAACTCTGAACTCTTACCCCAAGCCGGCATATCCCGAAGCCGGAGACTGGACCGCTCCAGACAACTGCTCCCTGCATCATGTCGCTCCCTCCAGCCCCATTTCCCTGGCGCAATTCAGGCAGAGGCCGGAACGCTCTCGTTTCTTCCACCAGGCTTCGAAATCTTCGATCCAGAGAGCCGACTCAGAATCGTCCGGCAAGTGCCGACCGCAGAGAGTAATAAAGAAGGCGGCATCGTAGTCATCCCTGGCCTTGGTCAGGTATGAATGCCTGGTGGCTCTCCGCATCCAGCCTCCTGCCATCCTTGGTTGACCGACCTGGCGCATCCCATGTGAAGCCCGCGGTTCGCGAGAGTTGCGACGGTGCCATCACATTTGCCAATTGAGGTTGTTGCCAGTGTCCGAATGGCGGTCGTGGAGTATTCTGCCATTCCGGAAGGATTTGGGCCAACTCCCTGAGTTAGCAGCGCTTCTCGGGACTGATTGCCCGGCAGAGTTCCAGTTGGACGCCGGCGGCGCAATTGTAGGGCGGAAAGGGGCGGGTGTATGATGGGGCAAGCACTGGCAAAGGGACGCCGCGAGGAGAATTGTGATGGCTGACAAACAGATTCTGTGCGCCTTTGGGGTTGACCTGGACGCCGTTGGCGGCTGGCTGGGGTCCTACGGCGGGGAGGACTCGCCCGACGATATTTCCCGGGGCCTGTTCGCCGGCGAGGTGGGAACGCCCCGCCTTCTCAAACTTTTCGACCGGCTGGGCATTAAGACCAGCTGGTTCATCCCCGGCCACTCCATCGAGACCTTCCCCGACGAATGCCGCATGATTGTGGACCAGGGGCACGAGGTGGGAATGCACGGCTACTCCCACGAGAATCCCATCTCCATGTCGCCGGAGCAGGAAGAAACCGTATTGCTGCGCTGCATAGATTTGATTACCGAGGTCTCAGGCAAGCGGCCCCGGGGTTACGTCGCGCCCTGGTGGGAGTTCAGCCACGTCACCAACGAACTGCTCCTGAAGCACGGCATCAAGTATGACCACAGCCTGATGCACCGGGACTTTGAGTGCTACTACGTCCGCGTGGGTGACCGCTGGACCAAGATTGACTACGGTATGCCGGCAGACCACTGGATGCATGCCCTGGAACGGGGCAAGGAGACCGACCTGGTTGAGATTCCGGCCAACTGGTACCTGGACGACCTGCCACCCATGATGTTCATCAAGGCGTCGCCTAACAGCCACGGCTTCGTAAATCCCAGGGATATTGAGTCCATGTGGCGGGACCAGTTCGACTGGGTCTATCGTGAATACGACGAAGCGGTATTCCCCATTACCATCCACCCCGACGTCAGCGGCCGTCCCCAGGTGCTGCTGATGCTGGAGCGCATCGCGGAATACATCCGCTCCCACGACGGCGTCCGCTTCGTAACCATGGAAGAAATCGCCGACGATTTCCTGGCCAGGCACCCGAGGCAGAAACAGTAAACCAGGCTTCCCAAGGTAGGCGTTGTCGGCGGGCAGCCCTCCTCAACCGTCAGTCAGTCCGCCGCCGCCTCAGTATCAATCCCCCACTCCCGCACCATCTCCAGCATGGTGCGGGCGGTTTCTTCGTGGGCAATGTCCACCATGTCGCCGGCGTAGGTTACCACCGCGCTGCCAGCCTGCCGCTGTTCCTCCATGGCCTTCAGCAGGCCCTTCCAGTGGGCAATCTGCTCGGCGCTGGGCGTGAACACCTCGTTGACCACCGGAACGTGGGACGGGTGTATGAGGTTCATCCCGGTGTAGCCCAACTGCTTCAGCTGGTTGGCCAGGCTGCGCAGACCATCCAGGTCGTGGATGTCGAACCAGCCCCCGCTGATGGGAAACTCAATACCGGCGGAGCGGGAATCCACCAGCACCTTGGACTTGATGAAAAGGGTTTCCATTCCTTCCGGCGTCCACTGGAACCCGATGGAGCGGGCCGTGTCGCCGCCCTTGCCACCGCTTCCGCCCATGTGGGCCACCCGGTTCGAGGCCATGGCGATGTCGTAAGCCTGCCGGATGCCGTCGGCCGTTTCCAGCCCCGGGTCAATGCAGATGGAACCGATGGCCATTCCCGCCTTGCGTTCGAAGAACCTGAGAAGGAAGTCCACCTCTACCACGTCCTCGGGACGCTCCACCTTGGGCAGCAGAATGCCGTAGAGGTGGGGGCTGGTCACGGCCTCCAGGTCAAACCCCGTCAGCCCGGTTTCCAGCCGGTTGACGCGGACGAAAAGGGTCTGGCCGGCCGAACCCAACTCCTCCACCATCCCGGCCACGAGGGCGCGAGCCTTCTCCTTTTCAGCCTCGGGCACCGAGTCTTCCAGGTCCAGGATCAGGGCGTCCGGCCCGTACTGGTGAGCCTTGCGCATCCAGTCTTCGCGGTTGCCGGGAACGAACATCACGGAGCGCAGCGGCTTGGCCTTGAATCTCATGTGAGCCTCGCGGCGTCATTGAATTCGTCTGGCTGGGACCAGCCCGGCCATTCGACCATTTCCAGGGCGTTGACCGGCATGAGCCTTCTGGCGTGAGGATCTACTGCCAGCATCGCGTCCTCCAGAGCCATGGCTCCCAGCAGGCTTAGTTCCCCGGCTTCTCCGAAGGTTATCGGAGTGGGGTATTCCTTGCCCTGTAACCGGATCATTGTCCTGCCTCGGGTTCGCTCTATCCGGCTTCCGTCGGCCAGTTCGGCTATATATGTGCTCTCCACCGGAACGCCGAGACTTTCCAGCAGTTCCCTGGGGGCCTTGGTGAATGTGGCTCCCGTATCTACCAGCATTTCAACCGGTTCGAAGCGCTGCCCGTGAGGGTCGCCTATTTCCACGGTGATCCGGAAAGTTCCCATGCTTATCTCCTGAACGTTCAGAGCGGTCGGCCTTCATGCTACTTGGGTGGGCAAGCTATTAGCTACCGTGAACTGTCAGTGTAGCAGTTCAGAATTCGGAGTAATATTGGAGCCGAGCCCAACGTACCGGCCTTCGCCAGTATCCAACGTTGCTTTCTCCAATTACGCCGGTTAGAACCCGGCCATGCCACCTTCCGACATTCGCCGGACTGATGGTGGATTCTCAGACCGGATTTGAAACAATTACACCACTAGATCACCCCGCCGGAGAATAACCCTTCCAGGTCTGAGTCCTCCAGACCCAGCAGCTTCCCGTAAATTTCTCCGTTGTGCATCCCCAGAGTTGGAGCCCCGGGCAGTGTTGGCAGCGGCCCGCCCGAGAAAACTACCGGAAATCCCGACGCTATTCCCCCGGGCACAGAGGCGTCCATGGCCCCGTGGCGCATGGGCTGCAGCGTCCCTCTTTCGTAGAAGTGCGGGTCGGCAATGATGTCCGGCACAGTCCGCACCGGGCCGCATGGCACGTCCGACTCCTCCAGCCGCGCCAGCATTTCGGCCTGAGTCATCTTCCCAACGCGCTTTTGCACTTCTTCCCGGGCGTCGCGGACATTGATGGACCGGGAAGCATAGTCGGTGAAGCGCTGGTCTTCCTGGAGTTTCGGGGCGGACAGGGCTTCGCAAAGTCGCCGCCACTGGTCGTCGCTGGCGGCGGTGATGATCAGGTCCGCGTCGGCAGCGTGGTACAGGCCGGTGGGGCCTCCCCGGCTGGTGTTGCCGGTGCGCAGAGGATTGCCCTGCTGCACGTCCTCTTCCAGGTTTTCCATGAACATCAGGGACGCCAGGGTATCCATCATTGAAACGTCCAGGTGTTGCCCCTTGCCCGTTCGCTCCTTCTCTCGCAGCGCGCCCATAATCGAGTAGGCGGCGAACAACGGCGTTACCAAGTCGCCGATGTAGAACCCTACCTTGGTGGGAGGCCCATCGGCGTCGCCGTTAATGTCCATCAGTCCGCTCATGCCCTGGATCTGCGGATAGTGGGCCGGGCGGTCGGCGTAGGGTCCCGTCTGGCCGTAACCGGCGATGGAGCAGTAGATGATGCCCGGATTGGTTGCTGCTACGTCGTCATAACCCAGCCCCAGCCGCCGCATGGAACCTGGCGCCAGGTTTTCCAGCACAATGTCAGACTGGCGGGCCATGTCCAGGAACATCTCCCGTCCTCTGGGGTCTCTAAGGTTCAGGGTAACGCTCTTAACGCCCTGGGTGCGCTTGAGGAAACGGGTGGCAATATCGTGCTCAGTCTGCGGCGTGTTGTGGACGCCCTCCGGCCCCGCAAAGGGGCCGTTGCTCCGCACCGGGTCCCCTCGTCCCGGGATTTCGACCTTGATGACCTCGGCCCCCAGGCGCGCCAGGTTCATGCTGAGGTACGGGCCTGCCAAGAATACCGTCACGGCCAGCGCCCGGATATCGCTCAGTGGCTGCATCGCATTTCCCATGCCTTTCTTGCTGCTTGTTGGCTGTCGGCCCCAGTATAACCCCACTCTGCCTGGTGCGCATTCAGGTCCGGAATGGGCACGGGGCAGTCGCGTTCTATTCTCCGCTCAAGTTGCACCAATGCTGGCAGCGAAGAATCATGTCACCCCGGGCTTGCCGAAAAACTAAACTCCTCGCTGGGAGTCTCGGCCGGAGTCCCGCTCTCAGGCTGAATTCGGCGAATATCGCTCCGTGCGGCGCGAACTCCGGCAATGGCGGCGAAACCACCCTGCAGGGCCCTGTTGGGAGCAGCAGGCTGCCCTGCAGTCCGCCCCACCGTATGGCGGCAAGAAAAGCGAGGGACCATTAGAGGGAAGCGGCAGCCCAGGAAAAGGCTATCGCTTCAGAATGTTGATGTAGGCCTCTTCCAGGGTTGGATCTCGGGACACCATGCTCTCTATATTTTCCGCGCCGACCGTTTCCGCAATCCTGTCATTCAGGTCAACCCCATAGCTGACCGATATGGTCAGCTTCTGGAAAGGACCCTCTTCCGAAGACTCCACCCGTTCCACCGCCTCAAGCCCGGAAACTTCCGCCGCCAGGTCCTCCCTGGGCCGGTTAACGGTCACCTCAACTATTCCCAACCGGCTGAACCGGCGCTTGATTTCGCCCGGGGTCCCCGT
>JAPPJA010000504.1 GCA_028874675.1 Chloroflexota bacterium | reverse complement strand
TCAGCAGTGCAGGACCAGATGCGAAGCACATATTCCACTGTGAAAATCATCATCGAGGCAATTTCCAGAATTGGAAAGAACCAGGGGATGGCATCGTAAACCGGCCCCACGGTTTCCAGGATCTGGGCCGCCGTGTTGACCACTATCAGGGAAATAATGAAAAAATCGAGGGCCTTGTCCCAGAAGGCCCCGGTTTGCCCAACTTCCAGAAGCTGATGAACTTTGAGCTGTATTCTCGAGATGGAAGTAATTTTCAATCTCCTCGCTGGTCGGGATCAGCAGTTAGTGGATTGTGCTGACCGTTACAGGATATAGCCTGCTATCGATGGGCGACCGAATGCAATTTTTTTCATTTCTTAAAAAAGTTCAAAATCTGCCTTGACATGCCCTTATGGATGGTCTCTTAACCTGTGATTGTCGTGGGATTGTCACTCGCTGGCCGGGGCCCTCTCTCCGGCCAGGCAAGATTACAAACTCAACAGACCGATAGCCAATGATCAAGGGTGTCCGTCCATAGGTCAGACGGAGCGTGGCCTTCTGAAGGTCGCTTCACCAAGAAAATTCTTACGGAAGCAGGTTTGCCAGGTCGGCAAGGGCGAACCCTGATACTGACCAGGTTTGGAGCTGCTTCTCAAAAAAGGTTCGATACCGCATTCTTGTGACCAGATATGTACCATTGACGGGAAAATATTAGCGAAATTTATAGCTGTGGTCATTGCTGGAAGCAAGCGGTTTCGACGGAATTTGGAAGTGAGGTGGGCTTATGGGATTAACCAGAGCGAACATACTTTGCGACGGGACCTTCAAAATAGATGGAGGTGCATTGTTTGGCCAGCTTGCCAAAACGGTCTGGGAAACGATGGCCTCTACGGACCGCAAGAACCGTGTAACCCTTGGCCTCAACTGCTGGCTGCTGCAGGTTGCAGACGAGTGGATCCTGGTGGACACCGGCGCAGGTACCAATCACGATGAACACGACCGGGACCACTACGGGCTGGGTCCCAGCCGACTATTCAAGGAACTGAAGACAGTCGGACTCACCCCCAAAGACATCAGCAAGGTTATCCTGACCCATATGCATTTTGAGCATAGCGGCGGTTGCACTCGCATGGACCGCACCGGCGCCATAGTGCCAACCTTCACCCGCGCCACCTATTATGTGCAGCGGGCTTCATGGCAAGAAGCCCAGGAACCCAGCGAACGAGGCCGATACGCTTACCGGGCTAACAACTTTATGCCGGTGGCAGAGCGGGGTCAACTCGAACTGCTGGACGGCGACACCGAAATAATGCCTGGACTCCAGGTAATCCAGTGCGACGGTCCGGCCAGGGGTCACCAGTTAATTCTATTCAATCACGGCGGCGAGAGACTGGTCATCCTGGGAGATCTCGTACCTACTCCATTCCATCTCAATTTGCCAGTTATTTCGGCATTTGATTATTCACCCCAGAACACCCTGGAACAAAAACGTGAAATCCTGCTGGACGCTGAAAGGCAGGGCTGGCTGCTGGGATTCTCTCACGGTCATGACGTGAAGAATGGGTACCTGGAAAGGCGCGGCGAAATGGTTTACGTTACTCCCGTAGATATGACGATTGGCAATATAACCTAGTTTTCCGGTATTTTCCTTACTATAAAGGGAAAAGAAAACTGGCGGCCCCGGTGTCTTGACGGGGGCCGCCTGTCATTTTCGCTCTTCGGGACGGCGCAAGGACGTTAGCAGCCCCCACCATCAGGAAACAGGAACTGCCACGACCATCTCACCCCGGAGTTCTGTCAGCCTGGCCTGGGTAATCGTATTCGGCAAAATGCGCTGAGAGTCTTCCGAATCTGTAGGTGACGCCAGCACCCTGATGTAATTGTCAGTCAATCCCTTCCATCTGCCGCCATTAACGCCATTTTCTGCCCCCTCCCAGAGTACTGGGCGGGTAGCGCCAAGCTGTCCCCTGCGGAACAGGTTGAAGGAATGTCGGGCGACCTGCTGGGCCCGCCCCATTCGTTCACGCTTTTCCGTCTCGGTCACATGGCCTTCCAGGTAAACTGCCGAGGTACCTGGGCGCCTGGAATAGGGGAAAAGGTGCATGTCGCTGAAGGCCATTTCTGCCGCGAACGCAAGACTTTCCTCGAACTGCCGCGCTTCCTCGCCGGGAAACCCCACGATCAGATCCGCCGTTATGCCCGAGTCCGGTATCGCCTGCCGAATCAGACTGACCGTCTTGGCGAAGCGGCCGGTGTCGTACCGGCGACGCATCGCCCTCAGAGTGTTATCGCAGCCACTCTGGAGCGGTACGTGGAAGTGGGGGCAAAGTCTGGAGTCTGCCAGCCAAAGGTCCAGCAGTTCCCGGTTTATCTCCTGCGGTTGCAGGGATGACACCCGCAGGCGGGCAAGTTCCGTCTCGTCCAGGACCCGGCGTATGAGATTCCTGAGGTCGGTGTCAGCCAGGTCAAAACCGTAGGTTCCCAGTTGGGTGCCGGTCAGGGTGACTTCCCGGCAGCCCTCCTCGACCTTCTGCTGGACCTGGCGGACAATCTCTTCCGGTGGAATGCTGCGTTCTCTTCCCCTCACCTTGGGTACGATGCAATAGGCGCAGACCTGGTCGCAGCCTTCCTGGATCTTGACCATTCCCCGGGTGCGGCCGGGCAGTTTCCCGGAGACTTCCATTTTGGCGATCTGGCTGCCGCCAAATTCCGGCGGCTCCGTACTCAGGCCCAGTTTTTTGCGGTGAGCGGCAACGGCAAGGGAAGCCAACTGGTGCTTGTCCTCATTGCCGACTACGAGGGAGACGGCCTCCATCCGGTCCAGTTCCTCTGCCGCTCGCTGGGGATAGCAGCCGGCGGCCACTACGACAGCATCGGGATTTGCCCTGCTGGCGGCACGCAAAGAGCGCCGGGCCTTGGAGTCAGCGGTGGACGTCACGGTGCAGGTATTGAGTACAAATATATCCGCATCCCTGACGTCATTAACCAGGATATAGCCGGCCTGGCGGAACTGGCGGGCCAGAACGCTGCTGTCGGCCTGGTTCAATTTGCAGCCGTGGGTGTGGATTGCCACCCTGCCGGCCACAGAAGCCGGCTCGACACTGCCCTGCTCCGGCATAGTGAAGTCCAGTGGCGCTGGGTTTGATGGAGTTGACATCTGCTATTCCGAAGCCTCCGGGCTGGCCAGGTTGGAGTCAACCAGGTCCCACAATCTCTCCACAGCGCCGCTGATGTCGTCCAGGGATCGGAAAACACCCTCTACTCGCCGCCGGGACTCGCGGGCCCGTTCCAGCGTTGCGCCCAGGTTCCCCAGCTGTTCAAAGGACTCGCGCACTCGCCTGTCTCGCAAGTCTGTGCCGAGTTGATGCGCATAAGCTCTGACCGATTGATCGTCTTCGACGGAGTCGCCCCGGCTCAGGGCCGCGCCCTTGACGGCAAGGGTGAGGCTGCCCCACAACATTTCCTCCGAACGGGCCCACCGTCCTCCGCGCAGTTCGGACACGGCATTTTCCAGGAGCCGGAGGCTCTGGCTTCGGTAACGGTCTATTCTGGATTGATCCGGGTGGGCGACCATATTTTGGCTTTCAGGTCCTGTACTGGCTACCAGGTAGTGAGGGACTATTTTAGCATCCGCCCTTACCCTATCACCGCATCCAATCCGTGGGGCGGAGTCTGGAAGGGAGGGCGCAGGTTTGGCATGGGAACTTCAATGACCGCCGGCCTTTCGGCCCTCAGCGCATCGTGCAGAGCGGGACCCAACTCGCGGCGGTCGGCCAGCCTGACCCCCAGCGCGCCGTACACCTCCGCCAGCTGGGCAAAGTCGGGATTGTGCAGTTCGGTGCCAATGGTTCGGCCGTGATAGCGGTTCATCTGATCTGCCCGGGACGCGCCCAGCAGACCGTTGTTGAACACCAGGGTTACGACGTTTATGCCTTCCTGAACTGCCGTGGAAAGCTCGCTGTTGGCGTACATGAAACCCCCATCTCCGATGGTGGCCACGACCTGCCGGTGGGGATTGCCTACCTTGGCGCCCAGGGCGGTGGGAAAGGCGTAACCCAGGGTGGCAAAATAACTGGAGGTCAGATAGGACCGGGGCTTCAGGACGGGAAACGTCAGGTGGCCCCAGTAGGCGACTTCCGTGGTGCCCGCCACCACGATGGCGTCGTCCTCCAGTTCTTCCCGTATTGTTTGTACTATTTCCATTTGCAGTGGAGCCAGGACTCGCAGGTCTTCTGCAGTCTTCTGCCGAATGTCCTGCAATTCCTCGGTTTTCCACTGGCTGGCCCTGGGGGCGCCATCCAGTTCCGCAACCAGGTCGTTGATTCCGAGCCTGGCGTCGGCGACCATGCCCACCTGAGGTTCCACCAGGCGCCCCAGTTCCTCCGGGTCGGCGTCTATTCGAACAACGGTTTGGTCCGGTCGGAGGGACCAGGGAGTGCGGGGGTTAAGGTTCATCCGCGAACCAATGGCCAGAATCACGTCGGACTGGGGCAAGGTATGGTAGGCCGGGCCGTGCCCGTAGTAGAAGGTGCCTACGGACAATGGATGGTTTTCGGGAATGGCGCCCTTGCCTTCCGGGGTTGTTATTACCGGCGCGTTGAGCGCCTCGGCCAACTCGGCTAGCTCGCTGGTTACGTCGGCTTCACGGCAACCGCCGCCGGCCCAGATGAGGGGCCGTTCTGCGTTGGCCAGCAGTTCCGCGGCTTCCCTGACCTTGGCCGGGTCGGGTGACTGCTTGATCGGTCCCTCTCGTTCCAGCAGTTCGATGTTGGCTGTCGCCGGCAGAATGTCGAAGGGTACCTCGATCTCGGCCGGCCTGGGGCGTCCGTCAAGCGCCTGCTGCATGGCCATGTGCACCAGGTTGGGAATCTCCTCGGGACGGGTGGTGCGTCCATTCCACTTGGTGATTGGCTTGAAGACGTCCAGCTGGTCGTTAATTTCGTGCAGTGCCCCCCGGTTCTGTCCCAGGCTGGAACTGTCTATCTGGCCGGAAACCAGCAATACCGGGGAAGAGGAGGCATAGGCGGTTCCCACGGCCGCCGCGGCATTCAGCGCGCCCGGCCCGGGAACGACCAGGGCCACGCCGACCCGCCCGGTGGTTCGGGCGTAGCCGTCCGCCATGTAGCCTGCCGT
>JAPPJA010000038.1 GCA_028874675.1 Chloroflexota bacterium | reverse complement strand
GCTGGAACCATGTGCCAGGGGAATGAGAATCAGTAATGAATCCGGGTCTCCGAATGGGTTGAGGACAAGACCACTGCGCAGGTGAGCTCGGGAAGTGAGGCATGATTTGAGGCAAAACGATACATTTCAGGACGTCTGCTTCCATGGGGGGGCTTTCTTTGATGCCGTGGGCGTGGAGTTTGAAAACCTGCAGCGGGGTGCGGAGATAATCAATGCCGACGTGCTCGACGCCTGGTTTCCACCCTCTCCAAGAGTAGTCCATCAGTTGCAGGAATACCTTCCCTGGATTGCCAGAACCTCCCCGCCTACCAACTGCGAAGGGCTGGTCGCCACCATTGCCCGCTGCCGAGCCCTGCCTCCGGAATCGATTCTCGCCGGGGCAGGGTCATCCACCCTTATGTTCCTGGCCCTGCGAGAATGGTTGAACGCCTCTAGCAGGGTTCTTCTTCTCGACCCTACTTACGGTGAATATGCCCATATCTGTGACAGAATCATCGGTTGCCAAGTGGACCGTTTCCCGCTCAACCCCGATGAGGACTTCCAAGTGGACTTGGACAAGCTGGCTGACCAGCTTTCCATGGGTTACGACCTTTTGGTGCTGGTCAACCCCAACAACCCCACCGGAAGGCACATAGCCCGAAAGGAATTGGAGAATTTCCTGGACTGCGCCCCCCAGTCCACTATGGTTTGGATTGACGAGGCCTATATCGATTACGTCAGGCCAGCCGAGTCTCTGGAGAGTTACGCTGCTTCCAGCGCCAATGTGATTGTTTGCAAATCCATGTCCAAGGCTTATGCCCTGAGCGGCCTCCGAGTAGGATACCTCTGTGGTCATCCTCAGGTAATTGGTCCCCTGCTCCAGTTGAACCCGCCCTGGGCGGTCAGCCTGCCTGGTCAGGTAGCCGCGGTCGCCGCGCTTCAGGACGTTGAGTATTATCAGGAACGATATCACGAGACGATGCTTCTCAGGCGTGAACTCGCTGGGGATCTGACCTCACTCCCAGTCGCCAGGATTGTGCCTGGCGCGGCAAACTTTCTCCTCTTCTACCTGCCGGAAGAATCCTGTTCCAAGGCCGAGCTGCTGGAGCGCTGCAAGCAACAAGGTCTCTTTTTGCGGGATCCATCTGCGACCACTCCATGGCTGGGGCCGAAGGCGCTGAGAATTGCTGTGAAAAATAAGGTGACAAATAAAAGGATGACGCAAGTACTTCACGATTCCGTTTGGTAGATCCTTTTGGCAGGTCCTCTGTTGGTAGATCCTGAATGGTGTTCCGGGAGAACCCCCGTCAGCCTTCAGGGCCCCATGTATCTTCCAGGAAAGGGCCAGCCAAAGCGCATTACCGCTTACAGCCGACAGGGTTGTTCCTGAACATCAATCACGTCGCCCTGATCCTGCCGAAGCGCCCAAAATCCCCAACCCCAGCCGCGCCTCGACCCCACCATCCGCGTCAGCTCCATGTGGTTCGAGGAATAGCCACTCTCATCAATCTGTAAACCCGGGGAAACCAGCAGGGGGCGGGCCAATGACCCGCCCCCGAAGTTTCTGTTCAACCCTGGTCCGAATATACCGGTTATATCGCAGCTAAACCACCATACCGGCCGTTCCTTCCGAACATCACTCGTGTCGCCCTGAGCATGCCGCAGGGCCAAGAATCCTTAACGCCAGCCAGGGGTTGGAACCATATACGGTGAAAAAGGAAACAAACCTACTCCCCGGGCTGCCCTACTCCACCACTTCCACTTCACCACTGCTGTTGGCCACCAGCAGCGACTCGAAGTCGTAGCCGCGCCGCCGCAGTTCCTCGCTGCCGCCCTCGTTCCGGTCCAGGATGGCCAGAACCTTGACCACGCTGCACCCTGCCGCTTCCGCCGCTTCTATGGCCAGGAACAGCGAGCCGCCGGTGGTACAGGTATCGTCAACCACGGCCACCTTGGCTCCGGCTTTCAGGTGGCCCTCCACCGCATTGCCCATGCCGTGGCTCTTGGCCTCCTTGCGGACGATGAAGGCCGGTACCGGAACGCCGCCGGACTCCGCTTCCAGGTGGCTGCACAGGGCCACGGCCGCCACCAGGGGATCGGCGCCCAGGGTGGGGCCGCCGATGGCCTCGGCGCCGGCGTCCCGCACCAGCGGCAGCAAGGCCCGCCCCGCCAGGTAAGAGCCCTCCGGGTCCAGGCTCAACAGGCGTCCGTCGAAGTAGTAGGAGCTTTTCTTTCCCGACGTAAGGGTGAAGTCACCGTAACGAAGGGCGCCCATATCCAGGGCCAGGGCCAGCAGTCGTTCAGACAGTTCTCGCAATCGGGTTCCTCCCTCGTCAGGAAATACGGGGGCTATGGGTTGTCGTCAAACTGAAGATTGTAGTTTCCCAGCGTACCATTTCGTCGTTCCCGCGAAGGCGGGAACCTCGCCGGCTGTAGTCAAGGTTCCTCATGTTTCAAGCATCACAAGCCGCTTCCCCGACACCACCCTGGGGACGCTGGCGGGTACAGCCCCTGTTCCATGATGTAGGCCTCCACCCCCTCCGGAACCTGGTACCGGAAGGAGATGCCTGCGGCGGCCCGCCGCCTAATCTCGGTGGCGCTGAAGTCAACGTTGTGGACGGGCAGAACACAGATTCGGTCGCCCTGATCCCGGTAGTTGGCCAGCAGCCGGTCCTGTTCCTCGTCCCCGTAGCCGGGGCGGCTCACCACCGCCAGCCGGCAGAGTTGCAGTATGCGCTCGGGCTCCTTCCAGCGGTGGAAACTTTCAAAGGCGTCCAGGCCCAGGATGAAGAACAGCTCGGCGTCTCCGGAGAGTTTGTCCTGCAGTTCTTCCCGCAGTTCTACCAGGGTGTCCACCGTATAGCTGAGGCCGGGGCGTTCAATCTCGTTGCGAATGACCCGGTAGTGGGGGTTGGAGGAGATTGCCAACTCAACCATTTTCAGGCGGTGACAGGCTTCGGTGAGGGGCTGGCCCTCCTTAAGCCACGGACGGCCGGCGGGTACGAACAATACCTGGTCCAGGCCCAGGCTTACGCGGCTTTCCTCCGCGATAAGCAGGTGCCCCAGGTGGATGGGATCAAAGGTGCCGCCAAGTATCCCAATGCGCATATGTGTAGCTAAAAACTGTGAGTTGGGAGTGGGGCCGTCCGGTCCGGGTTGACCCGTAGCTCTCGGCTTTTCATTCTTGCCTTGTATCTGCCTGGAACCATGCCCTATGAAGTTACGCCTGGTAGACGTCTGAACGGGAAATTCCCAGGTTTCGGCGGATTTGGTGCAGGGTTCCGGTAGCCAGGTCCAAGTTCCCGTGTCTGGGTACCGGCGACTGCTGCCCGTTGGCGGGGTTAAGCCAAATTTCGTGGGAACCCCGACCTTGACGCTGAAATCTGCAGCCCAGATTTTCCAGTTTCAGCCGCAGTTCCCCGTAGGTCACGCAGTTACCGTCAGCTTACCTTGGTGGCTGCCCTGCGGAATGAGCTCCTCGGGCAGCGGCTCCCCGTTTTCTTTGTGAAGTTCAATCAGCATACGCGCTACGTCGACCAGTTCCCAAAGGGTCTCCGCCGGGGTGGTTCCCCAGGCCATGCAGCCCTGCAAGGCTGGGGCCTCGGCCAGGTACATCCAGCCTTGGCTTTCCGTTGGTTCGTGGAGAATGTAGTCCAACTGGTAGATGTCCATCTATCCCCCTACAGCGTCAAGTCGGCGGGAATGAGGCGGCGGTTCCTGGAGTCGGCGGCAAGGGCAAAGGCTTCCAGGGCCATAGCGCCCAGCAGAATCCGGTTTTCCGGCCCGAAGACGACTTGAACGGGGTTGGTGCGATCTTCCAGTTCCATTTCCGCCAACCCGACGTCAAACTCCTTGGCCGAGCCATCGGCCAGCCTGAACATCAGCGTTTCCCTCCTGGCTACCCCCAGGTCATCCAGCAGGCCCGCCGGAATCAGGGTATAGGACGCGCCGGTATCTGCCAGGCCGTTCAAATCAATAGAGCGAGTTCCGTCTCCACTCCGCAGGGTAAAGTCGACGTGAAATGCTCCCACTTCCCCTCCAACGGTAGTGCCGGGCAGGACCAGTCCGTCGGTAATTACCTGTTTCTGTGGGGACATTCCCGTTTCCCTTGGCAGACTCATAACTATACCCCTGGGATAAAAGAGTCACTTTCAGATATCAGAACCATTCCATCTCCGCCCGGCCGATACGGATGGTGTCTCCCGGCTCGATGCCGGCCTCTTCAAGGCGGCGGGCAATTCCCAGGCGGGTCATTTCCCGCCACAGCTGGAGCAGCACCCGGTAGTCCCTGGTATCCGCCAGGGCACTGAGGCGTTCCAGCTGCTCGGACTTGATGACGTAAACGCCGCGGTCCTTGTAGAAGGTGATGGGCTCGGCGGGGGCGCGCCGCCGGTCCGGCCCAGTGGGCGCCCCTTCCACCACAGGTTCGGCATCTTTGGCAGCTTCAGCTTCGGCCTGCGAGACGCGCTCCATGATTTCGATTACCTGCCCCAGCATGGGCTCGACCCCTTCGCCGCTGACCGCCGAAATGAAGAACACCGGGGTATCGGAACCGTTTGGCAGTACCGGCGATTCTGCGGCTGCCTCCTTGAGGGACACTGCCAGCTCTTCTCTCCGTTCCTGTACCTCGGTGACATCCATCTTGTTTACGGCGATTACCTGGGGCTTGTGGGCCAGGGCCGGGTTGAACTCCTGCAGTTCCCGGTTAATCATGTGGAAGTCCGCCACCGGGTCCTCAGAGAGGCCGTCCAGAACATGGACGTACAGGCGGGCCCGCTCGGCGTGGCGCAGAAACTGGTCGCCCAGTCCTACACCCTCGTGGGCGCCCTCCAGGAGGCCTGGGACTTCCATCATCACGAAGTCCTGGCCATGGGTACTTACCACACCCAGCACCGGCTCCACCGTGGTGAATGGGTAGTCAGCGATGCGGGGCTTGGCCGCGGAACAGCGGGATATCAGGGTGGACTTGCCGGCATTGGGCCTGGCCAGCAGTCCCACATCGGCCAGCAGCTTTAATTCGAGGAACAGGACCACGTATTCGCCCCGTTCTCCGCGCTGGGACAGCATCGGTTCCTGGTTGGTGGGGGAAACGTAGTGGGCATTGCCCCACCCGCCAGCTCCACCCTGGGCGACTATCCGGGGAGTATCATCGGTAACGTCGGTAAGGAATTCTTTCTCGCCGCCCTTCAGCATCCGCCACACCACCGTACCCAGAGGGACCTTGATGTGAGTATCCTCACCATTGCCGCCGCGCTGGCCCTTTCCCTTGCCGTGGCCACCCCGATCAACATACATGGTGCTGTTGTATTTCAGGTGCAGGAGGGTGTTCAGGGAGCCATCGCCAACCACGTAGGCATTGCCCCCGTTTCCGCCATCGCCGCCGTTGGGGCCGCCCTTGGGCCGAAACTTTTCCCTTAGGAAGCTGACGCACCCGTTGCCCCCGTCCCCGGCTTTAATGTTAAGTCTGACTGTATCTATCATGGGTCAATTGTAGATTAGATAACAGGAATAATAAAGCCGTAGATAAGTGGACGACCAGGTTGACGGAGATACGATCAGCAGGTTGACATGCTGGTATGGAATGGGGAGGACCCAGGTCAGATATGTGGATAAGTTGGGGCTGTTTGTGGACATTATCTATATGGGATTAGCCCTGAAAATTCTGTCCACGGACCCATGCCTGGAAATTAACGGGCTGTGAAGGGTTATCCCCGGATTAGAACAGTTTATCCACAGTTTACCGGGAGTTATCCACGATTAACGGGTAAACGGCATCGGGCAACATTGGGCCCCACAATGGCCATGGCGCCGGGAAGGGCCGTCTGTATGGCCTAAGGGATAATGTTGGGCGGGCCGAAAGATCAGGTGAAAATGGCTTCCTTGATGGTAAGCACATTCTGGCGGAGGTGGTAGTCCTCGTTGATCTCCCCGTTGATCTTGCCGGCTCCGTGGATGACGGTGGAGTGGTCCCGGTTGCCCAGGAGGCGCCCCACCTCGGTAGGGGAAAGCTCCAGCTCGTAGATCAGCAGGTACATTGCCACCTGGCGAGCCAGGGCAATGTTCTTGCTGCGGCTGCGGCCCAGCAGGTCGGCGGTTGACACCTTGTAATGGCGGGACACCTCGTCCAGAATTTTCTCGCGGTCAATGGCATGCCGCGCAATGTCGTGGGTCAGGTCGTCCAGCAGGCGGGAGGTGGACTCCAGGGTGACGGGAATGCTCATCAGCTGGGAATAGGCAACCACCCGGTTCAGGCTGCCCTCCAGTTCCCGCACGTTCTTCTGCACCCGCTTGGCAATCAGCTCCAGCACACTCTCCTCGACAATGGTCTTCAGCTGGTCCGCTTTGGAGGAGAGAATGGCCATGCGGGTTTCCAGGTCCGGTGGCTGGATGTCGGCGATGAGGCCCCACTCGAAGCGGGACCGGAGCCGGTCCTCCAGCAGCGCCAGGGCCTTGGGGGGCCGGTCCGAGGTGAGGACAATCTGGTAGCCGGCCGTGTGCAGGTCGTTGAAGGTGTGGAAGAACCCTTCCTGGGTCTGCTCCTTGCCGCTCATGAACTGGACATCGTCAATGAGCAGCACCTGAACGCTGCGGTAACGCTGCCGGAACTCCTCGGTGGTGCGGTTGCGGATGGCGGAGATAAAGTCGTTGGTGAACTGCTCCGAGGAGACGTAGAGGACGCTGTGGCCGTTGCGGGCCGCCTCCTGCCCGATGGCGTGCAGCAGGTGGGTTTTGCCCAGGCCCACGCCCGAGTAGAGGAACAGGGGGTTGTAGGCCTGGCCCGGGGCGTCGGCCACCGCCTGGGCCGCGCTGAAGGCCATGCGGTTGGACGTTCCAACCACGAAGTTGTTGAAGGAGTACTTGCGGTCGAAGTTGACCCCGGCGTTCATGGGGACCGGCGGCGCGGGACTTCCGCTGCCATTGGCTGTCCCGCCGGCAGAGGGCGGATCGGCCTCTTCCTCGCCCATCTCGGAGGGCACCCGGAACCGCACGTCCAGCGGCTCTCCCGAGGACTGGCGCAGGGCCCGGAGGATGGTCTGGTACATGCGCTGTTCCAGCCAGGCGATGGTAAAGACGCTGGGCACCTGGACCAGCAGGTCCATGCCATCGAAGGCCAGGCCCTCGGTGTCTTTCAGCCAGGTGTCAAAGGTAGCTCTGGGCAACTCCATCTCCAGTTGCCCCAGGGTTGCGGTCCAGGTGTTTTGTGCCGAACTGTCTGTCAAGGTGCTTACCCGGTGGTGGAAAGTGGTCCGAAGAGAACAGGTGGCGAAAAGCTTACCTGCCGGGGTGTGGCGGCGCAAGACAGCGCCATAGGCCGACGCAGGCGGGTTTTCAGGTAGGGCTGGGTGCGCTTTCACCCTCCAAAAACGTGCATGACGTATCTGGTTTAACCCGCCTCTGCCCCCGGCCGGCGCCGCGAAAATTCACCAAAACTACAGGACACAAACCGCCGCCGGAGGGCCTTTTCCCGGCGACCGGGAGGCGGCAGGGTTCTTTCGGTCACCCGCCCGGCTCCTCCGCTGGCGGGTTCCCCAGGTACCAACATCGTTGGAATTAAAGCTGAAGTGTGATTAACTTTGTCCGGGAGAAGGGATTCCTTTGGGTAACATAACAATGCAAGCTACTTTCACTTCGCCGGGAGGCTGAATTCAACATGTCAGAACCGACACCCCATGTTCCGCAGGATGCTGCGCCGCCGGCAGCAACTCCGCCGCTGGCTCCACAGCGGCCCTACAGCTATACCTGCCACGGCGTCACCATTGATGACCCGTGGCGGTGGCTCCGCGACCCCAATTATCCCACCGTGGAAGACGAGGAAATCCTGGCTTACCTGAACGCGGAGAACGTTTATTTCAATGCGATGATGGAGCCCTACAAGGGGCTGACGGACACTATTTTCGAGGAAATCAAGGGCCGCCAGCAGCCCGACCTGGCCAGCGTGCCCTGGAAGGACGGCGACTGGTACTACCAGTGGAAATTCGCCGAAGAAAGCCAGTACCGGGTTTGGCTGCGCTGGCCCGCCTCCGACGCCGATGCCCGGCTGGGCCCCACTGCGCAGGCGGAACCCATCCTGGACGAACCGGCCCTGGCCGAGGGACTGGAATATTTCCGCCTGGGTTCCCTGGGCGTGAGCCACGGCGCCAACCTGATGGCCTACAGCGCCGACACCGACGGCTCCGAGCGGTTCCGGCTGGTGGTGAAGAACCTGGACACGGGGGAACTGCTGCCCGAGGAAATACCGGATACCACTGGCCGCGTGGTGTGGTCCGCCGACGATTCCTCCTTCTTCTACACCCTGGTGGACGACAACTGGCGGCCCTGGCAGGTGCGGCTCCACGTCCTGGGCCAGCCCGTGGACCAGGACGCCGTGGTTTACGAAGAGGGCGACCCGGGCTTTTTCGTAGGGATAGGGGAATCGTCTTCCAGGGAGTACGTCATCATCGGCGCCGGCGACCACGTTACCAGCGAGGTGAGGATCATTCCCAGCGCCGACCCGGGAGCCGATGCGCTGGTGGTGGCTCCCCGCCGCCCCAACCATGAATACTCGGTGGACCACCAGGGCGACCGCTTCGTAATCCGCACCAATGATACCCACAAGAACACCCGCCTGGCCGTGGCCCCGGCTGACGATCCCACCGAGGCCGCCTGGACGCCCCTGGTGGACGCCTCCGACACCCACTACATATGCGGGTTTGAGGCCTTCCAGGGCTTCCTTGCCGTGGAGGAGCGGATTAACGGCCTGGACCACATCCGCCTCATAGACCGGGCGGGGGAGACCACCTACGTTGAGTTTCCTGAGAATGCCTACACAACCGGTGTGGGCCAGAACCGGGAGTTTCAGACGGATACGCTGCGCCTGGACTACACCTCCATGGTGACCCCCAATACCGTGTTCGATTATCACCTGGGCTCCGGTGAGCTGGAGGTGCGACAGGTGCAGGAGGTGCCCAGCGGCTACGACTCATCCGAGTACGTTACCGAGAGGCTGCTGGCCCCGGCCCGCGACGGCGCGGAAGTGCCGGTGTCGCTGGTCCGGCATCGGGAAACGCCGGTGGACGGCTCCGCCCCTGCTTACCTGTATGGATACGGAGCTTACGGGTACGCCATCCCGCCTTCCTTCTCAACCACCCGCTTGTCCCTGCTGGACCGGGGCTTCATCTTCGCCATCGCCCACATCCGGGGCGGCGACGATATGGGCTACCACTGGTACGAGGCGGGAAAGCTGGACCGCCGCACCAACACCTTCAACGACTTTGTGGACGTTGCCCGTCACCTGGTCAAGGAGGGCTACGGTTCCGAGGGCCGCATCGCCATTGCCGGAGGCAGCGCCGGCGGGCAGCTGATGGGCGCCGTGGTCAACCAGGCCCCGGAACTCTGGGGCGCCGTCGCCGCCCACGTCCCCTTTGTGGACGTGCTGAACACCATGCTGGACGATTCCCTGCCCCTGACGCCCATCGAGTGGCCCGAGTGGGGCAATCCCATTGCAGACCAGGCTGCCTTCGAGTACATCCGCTCCTACTCCCCATACGACCAGTTGGCGGCCAGGGACTACCCACCCATCCTGGCGACGGCGGGCCTCAACGATCCCCGGGTAACCTACTGGGAGCCGGCCAAGTTCGTGGCCAGGCTGCGGGCCCTGAAGACCGACGATAACCTGGCCCTGCTGAAGACCAACATGGGCGCCGGCCACGGCGGCCGCTCGGGCCGGTACGACCGCCTCTACGAGGTAGCGGAGGAGTATGCCTTCATCCTCGCGGTGATGGGGCTGGCCGATTGAGGAGGGTTTATCCAAGAAGGGGGGAAGAGAAGCCGTTTAAGGACCGCATTCTTACAGGTCTTGGGAATCCAGGGGCGCCGTATTTCCGGCGTTGTGGTCAGCCAATGCTTCATCCGCCATTTTCGTAAGCAAATCGTCCGACTCCGACCGGTCAAGGAGTTCGGCCCATTTCTGTTCAGATTCCAACTCCGCCAGGAGAAAGCGAGCGAACTTGTCCTGTTCGTCTTCAGGCAGCAATGAGGCCTTCTCAAAAGCCTCTTTCAACAGTTGATTCATAGCGCCTCTAAATCATCCTCGCGGTGATGGGGCTGGCCGATTAAGGGGTGGTTATCCACGAACAAGCAAGAATCTCTTTTCTACCTTCCTTCACAACATTCGTGCCCATTCGTGCTTATTCGTGGATGAATTCAGCTACTCCCCTGGGCCGAAAAGCTGGGGGAGATCGGTAACCCGGGCCGTGCCAGTGGACGGGGCGGCCAGGTCCAGCGTCTGGCCGGGGTTGGCGCTGGCGGTGCGGACGTAGCCCAGGCCGACAAGCTCCCCGGTGGAGGGTATGGCCGACAGGGATGTTACCTGTCCCACGTTGCGGCCCTCCAGTTCCAGGGTCGCGCCCTCTGCCACCTGCGCGCCCTCGGAGAAGCCCAAGCGTACCAGGTACTTCTGCACCTTCTCGTAGGTATCCAGGCGGGCGATTACCTCCTGGCCGATGTAGCAGCCCTTGGCAAAGTCCACGGAACCGATGAGCCCGGCCTCCAGGGGGTTGAAGTCGTCGCCCATTTCGCGACCGTGGCGGGGTACGCCGTTGTGGACCAGGGCAGCGTTGAAAGCCTCCGTGCCAACGGGGGTTGCGCCCGAGGCGGCCAGGGTTTCCCATACCTGGGCGTCGGCGGAGGCGTCAACCACCACGTCAAGGGCCGTCATTGCCCCCAAAGGCCGACGAATGATAGCGGCGGAGTGGCCGGCTATTTCCGCCGGCAGAACGGAATAAGGGCCCAGGCCCTCCAGGCTCGCCCCGCCCGGTTCCAGGCTCGCCGCCCTGGCCACGGCCGCGGGGCTGTCGGGCCCGCAGACGGTGAACAGGCACGTGTCCCCGGAAATGTCCTCCACCGTCAGATCTTCCATGATGGTGTACTTGTCCAGCCAGTCAATTACGGCCTGCTGGCAGTCGGGGCTGGTGATGAGCAGGGTATAGTCCCCGGTGTTTACCACGCCCAGCAGGTCCAGAATGCGGCCCCGGTCGGTGGTCAGGATTGTGGGGGCGCCCTGCCCCGGGGCCAGGTTGACGATGCCGTTGGTGGACAGGCGGTTAAGCAGATCCAGGGCGTCTTCGCCGGTGGCCTTCAACCTGCCCGTGTAGGAGCTGTCGTGGAGGCCAGCTGCCTCGGTAATGGCCCGAAACTCTGCGGCGACGTCGGTAAAGACTGCGGTCGTGGCGGGTATGGTCATAAGGGTAGCCTCCGGAGGAGGAGATGCGGCTTTCAAATCAGTCCAGCCCTATTCTACCATTGCCCAGGTATTTGGCGTTCCCGCGATAATGCATCCTCTCGTGGCCCCAACAGGCGTCATCGGTTGTACGGCAGGCGCTTGCTAATCCCCGCTCGATGGCAGCGCCGCCAGGTACAATTCCCGCTCTATGGCCTGGCGGACCGGGCGCAGGTAGGGGCGGGAGGCCCGCATCTTCTCCAGCAGTCCATCCAGGGGCAGCCAGTGGGCCTGGTCGATGCCTTCTTTCAGGTCCGGCTGCAGCGGGTCCGTCAAATCGCCGTCGTAGTCCAGCAGGAACCACTGGACTGTTTTGTTCACCGGCCCGATCTTGTAGTAGGAAATATAGCTGGTTCTGCAGAGGGGAGAACGAATGGAGAGGGAGGAGGCTGGAAGGCCGGTCTCTTCGGATATTTCCCGAAGAGCGCATATTTCGTAGGGTTCGTCCAGGTAGTCCAGTTTGCCCTTGGGCAGGTCCAGCAATCGGTGCTTGCGGATAACCAGGGCGTGACCGCCGCAGAGGACCAGGCCTCCGGCGGCGAACATCCGGGGCAGCTCATCTCTATTCATGTATCAGTATGCGCTCCAGGATTCCTATCTGATCGCGGTTCATGCCCGTGAACAGCACCCCGTCCACCACCACGTCGGTCAGCATATCCGTGTCCGGCGCCTGGTAGATGACCTCGGGCCGCAGGTCTTTTCCTTCGTATTCGAAGCGGGTCAGAATGTAGTGGATGGCGTTCAGGCGGGCCTGCTGCTTATTGTCCGACTCTATGATAACCCATGGGGCGTAGTCGGTGGAGGTGACGGCGAACATCCTCTCCTTGAAGTAGGTCAGCAGCTGCCACCGCTCCGCCACCTTCCGGTCGTTGGGCGAATACTTCCAGTACTGCAGGTCGCTGTCCTGCCGCAGCCGGAATCGCAGGTTCTGGGATTCCCGGGAGACCGACAGGTAAAGCTTGATGAAGGTGACGCCCTCGTCCACCAGGTCTTTTTCCCAGTCGTTGACCCGGTTCATGAAATAGTGGTACTGGCGCATGGTGCAGTAGCCCATGGCCGGCTGGATCAGGGCGCGGGAGTACCAGGAGCGGTCGTAAACCATCAGCTCGCCGGGCTGGGGCATCAGCTTGTGGTAATGCCCAAGCCAGTTGCGCATTTCCTGTGGCGTGGGTATTCCCTGGGAGATAATGCCGGAGGTCCTGGGGTTGAGATAGTGGGTGATGGCCGCGGCGATGTTGCCCTTGCCCGCGGCGTCGCGCCCCTCCAGGACTATGGCCACCCGCTGGCCCGTTTCCACCACCCATTCCTGCAGGGCCAGAAGCTGGCGGCGGAGGACCCGAAGCTCGGCGCGGTAAGCCAGGTACTCAATGCCCCGGAACGCCGGCACATCATGGCTGATGGCCAGGGTTTCGGGCAGGATATTGTTATTTTCCAGCTTTACGTCGTACGCAACCATCAGAAAATAACCGTAAGTGCGGCAAGCGCGGAACTCCGCGTCCTTGCCTGTCTTCGTTAATCGTAATTAATGCCGCGCAAACCTGTCAATTGCGGCGGCCCTGAAGTAGGGGCAATCGCGTTGTAGAATCGTGCTATAGGCGGCACAAATTCCGCAGGCAAGGAACCGCATCACCCTTACCGCCAACTGTTGCCGCCGAGCGCTGGTGTTGCGATTTAAGCGGTATATAGCAGGTAGGGGCGGGTTTCAAACCCCCCTTGGCTGCATTTCGACAGGCCTCCGTGAATATCAACTCGGACCTGTTATACCTGCCCGGGTAACTGTTCAGGGTTGGAGGGCGCTGATTAGGTGAAAACCCTTCGTTGGAGCGCAGGCGTGAACATCGAACTTGGGAAAGTCTTGGGGTGGGTAGGGGCGCAAGGCCTTGCGCCCCTACGATGTCGGGCGTAGTGGCAAGTAATTCCCTTCAATTCTGAATTGTTACCCGCCCAGCGCTGACCCTGCAAAGTCCCCAGGTCATGTGGTATGATTTAGTGCCAGCGGTCGAAGGAGACCGCCAGCGTTGTTTCGCGAGACACATTCCTGTCCGGACCAGACAAAGAAAGGCAGTTAGTTTAGAAAATGGAAGCCGCCCAGATACTTCAGCCAGAAACCAACCCCAACATACCCGACTTCGGCGCCGGTGATACGGTCAGGGTCAACTTCCGCATCAGGGAGGGCGAACGAGAGCGTATCCAGGCCTTCCAGGGTGTGGTCATTCGCCGTCAGAACGGTACGGGCCCGTCGGCCAACTTTACCGTTCGCCGCATGGCCGGTGGAGGCATAGGGGTGGAACGTATTTTCCCCCTCTATTCCCCCTTGATCGATTCGCTGGAAGTAACCCGCCGGGGTTCGGTCCGCCGGGCCAAGCTTTACTACCTTCGCGGACTGCAGGGACGCGCCGCGCGTATCAAGGAAAAGACGGTGCCCCGCCGCCCCCGGGGAGAGGCTGCCCAGCGGTAGGCGTTTTCCGGATGGAGATTCGGGTCACCTGAGCGGCTGCCGGAACAGGCTGTTTCCGGCCGGCCCCTCCCTCTCGACCGAACATCCAATCCCTGGTTTGACCGGGCAAGTCGCCAGCGGGACTTACCGCTCCCGCTGATTTTGTCCGGTTTATGACAGTCCAGCCGGTGGCCAGCGCCTATGACCAGATACGCAGAAGTAGCGGTTGACGCCCCGGTTGGCTACTCCCGAACCTTTTCCTACAGCATCCCCGAGGGGTTTCGAATCGAGCCCGGCCAGTTGGTCTGGGTCCCCTTTGGCCGGCGCATTCTGCAGGGCGTGGTTCTGGAACTGGTGTCGGCGCCCCAGGTGGAAGTCACCAGGGACATTTTGCAGGCCGTCGAGCCGGGCCGGCTGCTGGACGAGACGGCCCTGTCGCTGGCCCGGTGGATGGCCGGCTACTACCTCTGCGCCCTCTACGATGCCCTGGCCCTGTTCTTCCCTCCCGGATTCAAGGCCCAGGTCCGCTCCCGAATCCTGCCCCGCTCCCTTGAGTCCCCCGATGACCCGGGCCTGAAACCCGCTTCCAGGGACGCCCTGGCCGCCCTGGCCCAGCAGGGACGGATGAGCGAGGCCGACTTCGCCAAACTCCTGGGCCAGGCGGGTATTCGGGAGGTCAACCGCCTGGTGGACCGGGGCCTGGTGCACCGGCTGGTGGACCTGCCTCGTCCCCGCACCTTTCGCTACGACTCCCGCTTGTTTCCCACCGGCCTTCCCGACGCCCTGGGCAACTGGCCCGAGCTATCCGTTCGGGTCTCCCCAAGGCAGGAGAACCTGCTTCAAACCCTACGCGAAGCCGGAGACGGGTACTCCACCACCCTGGCCAACCGGGAGTTTGGACCGGGCGTGGGGGACGCCTTGGTGGAAAAGGGTTTGGCGGGTCTGGAATGGGTCCGGCTGGAATCGCGGTCGGTGGAGGGCCGGGACCGGTTCGGGGAAGGGGAGGACGGCGAGGGCGGCGCCCCTGTGGCCGAAGAACCTCCCGTACTCAACGCCGATCAGGCCGCGGCCCTGGAGGCGGTGGAAGAGTCCCTGGCGAACCCGACGCGGCCGCCCGGCGCTTTCCTGCTGCACGGGGTAACCGGAAGCGGCAAGACGGAAGTCTATCTACGGGCCATCGCGAAAACTGTAGCCCTGGGAAAGCAGGCCCTCTTCCTGGTGCCGGAAATCTCCCTGACTCCCCAGACGGTTGAGCGGGTCAACGCCCGGTTTCCCGGCAAGGTAGCCGTCACCCACAGCGGACTTACCGACCGGCAGCGGTTCGACCAGTGGTGGCAGATGCGGGATGGCGACTACGACGTGGTAATCGGCCCCCGTTCGGCCCTCTTCGCGCCGCTGCCCAGCCTGGGCCTGATCGTCATAGACGAAGAGCACGAGTGGACCTACAAGCAGGTGGAGGCCCATCCCTTCTACCATGCCCGCACCGCCGCCCTGGAGCTGGCCCGCCTGACCGGGGCCACCGTGCTGCTGGGCAGCGCCACCCCGGACATCGAGACCTACTACCACGCCCTGCAGGGCAGCCATAAGCTGCTGGAACTGCCCTACCGCATTCCCTTCGGCGCCAGGCCGGACGGCGGGCAGAGCAGCGGCCGGAATGTTGAAGGAGCCCAGGGCACGGTGTCAGCCGATTCAGGCGAATCCCCGGGCCTGGCACGGGTGGAAATTGCCGATATGCGCCAGGAACTCCGGCAAGGCAACCGCAGCATCTTCAGCCAGGCCCTGTCTGAGGGACTGGCCCAGTGCATCGGGCGGGGCGAGCAGGCCATCCTGTTCCTCAACCAGCGGGGCAGCGCGCCCATGGTCCAGTGCCGCGACTGCGGCTTCGTGGTTACCTGCAGCAGTTGCTCGGCCACTCTCACCTACCACTCTTCGGAATCCAGGCTTCGCTGCCACCGGTGCAACCGGCGCAGTCGCCCGCCCGACATCTGCCGACGGTGCCAGGGCCGTCACATCCGGCAGCTGGGCATCGGCACCCAGCGGGTGGTGGACGAGGTAAAGGCCGCCTTTCCTGGTGTGGTGGTGGAGCGGTGGGACTCCGACGCCGCCCGCTCCGGCATGGACCCGGACGAGACCATGCGCCGCCTGGCTGCGGGAGAAGTCCAGGCGCTGGTGGGCACCCAGATGGTGGCCAAGGGCCTGGACCTGCCCGACGTTACGCTGGTGGGCGTGATTCTGGCCGACGTGGGCATCTACCGCCCCGACTTCCGCGCCGGGGAGCGGGCCTTTGGGCTGCTTTGCCAGGTGGCGGGCCGGGCTGGCCGCGGGGCCAGGCCGGGAAGAGTCGTCATCCAGACCTATAACCCCGACCATTATGCCGTGATGGCCGCTGCCAACCAGGACTATGCTTCCCTGGCCCGGGCGGAGATCATTACCCGTCGCCGCCAGGGCAACCCGCCCTTCAATCAACTGGTGCGGCTGCTCTACCAGGACTCCAACCCGACCACGTGCCAGCGGCAGGCTACCATTGCCGCGCGGCTGATGCGGGAACGTATCCGGTCCCAGGGCCTGACGGATGTAGCAATTCTTGGCCCCGCCCCCGGCATTCCCCCCAGGGTACGCGGCCGTTACCGGTGGAACCTGCTGGTGCGGGGTCGCAACCTGCACCGCTTCCTGGAGGGCCTCGACCTGCCAACCCGCGACGTGACCATTGACGTGGATCCGGTGGACCTGCTGTAAAAACGGGACCCGTGAGAAATCCCTGATGTGCCCTCCGGCGCCGGGCCCTGCCGGAAGCCCCTCCACCGACCGACCCCCCTATAAGCATCACCACGCTATGTATGGACTTGCCTCACCGGCGCTGGTTAAACTGCATTGAGAGCAGTCCCAGCGCACCCCACTTGAAAAGCGGTTACCACCATGTCCCTGGTCAACGCCAATCGCCACGCCGAACTGAGCCGAAGCCTGCTGGAACAGGCCAACTACGAACTGCACACGCAGGAAGACCGGGTGCAGGCGTCGGACAAGGCTTCCGGGGCGGTGGCCCAGGCGGTGAAGGCCATCGCGGAGGACCGGAACTGGCGCCACGGCTCCCACAACCTGCGGCGGGAGATTGTGGGGCTCATTGCCAGCGAGTTCGATGTGCCGGACCTGGTGAACTTGCAGGGCATAGCCGATCAACTGCACGAAAACTACTACGAGGACCGGATGAGCGATGTGCTTGTCGCCTACCTGTTGGGACAAATCACCGAGCGCATTGAATCCCTATGGATTGTAAGGGAGAAAGGCCCTGACCCAGAGTTTATTCCATCGCCGGACCAGCTAGGCATCATCGGCCGTCTGCTCGTCCCCGAGGACGTGGCCCAGGCTGACGAGAGCATGGACTTTCCCCCGCCCATGCCGCCCTTCAACCCGCCCGCGGGCTGAGGCCAGGCGGGCCCAGGGGTTTCCCCACACCCCTTGGCGCCCTCGTCCGAAGCCCGGCCAAAGGGCCCGCCACCGACCAACCCCCCTATAAGCATCACCACGCTATGTATGGACTTGCCCCACCGGCGCTGGTTACACTGCATTGAGAGCAGACCCAGCGCATCCCACTGGAACAGCGGTTACCACCATGTCCCTGGCCAACGCCAATCGTCACGCGGAACTGAGCCGCCGCCTGCTGGAACAGGCCAACTACGAACTGCACACGCAGGGAGACCGCGTGCAGGCGTCGGACAAGGCTTCCGGGGCGGTGGCCCAGGCGGTCAAAGCCATCGCGGAGGACCGGAACTGGCGCCACAGTTCCCACAACCTGCGGCGGGAAATTGTTGACTTGCTGGCGGATGAATACGACCAGCCGGAACTCAGGCATCTGCAGGCCATCGCCGACCAGCTTCACGAAAACTACTACGAGGATCGACTGACAGACCCTCTACTGCACCAGCTTGTGGCCGACGTATCACGGTTCATCGAAAGGCTATGGGAGATCAGGGAACACGGGCCGAATATCGACTATTCGGCTGCGCCCTCACGCGAGCGCATCATAAACCGCCTGCTCGTTCCCGAGGAAGTGGCCCGGGCTGACGAGAGCATGGACTTTCCCCCGCCCATGCCGCCCTTCAACCCGCCCGCGGGCTGAGGCCAGGCGGGCCTTCAACGTGGCCTTTGCGCCGGTTTCCCCGGGACCGGCGCCAACCTTTTCTTTGCCCTTTTCAGTCGCCTCGGCTATACTTATTTGCTGAATCCGGCGCGAAATTTCACGGCCTCGTCCCCTTGATCCGTCCCGGGAGGTATCCCACCTTGGCCCGTTTGACCATGCGGCATGTTCCCGACCCCATCCTGCGCCAGCAGACAAGGCGCATCACCCAGATTCCGGCCAGCCTGAAGCAGTACACCGACGACATGGTGGAGACCATGCATGCCGAGCATGGTGTAGGCCTCGCCGCCAACCAGGTGGGTGGCCTGCAAAAGGTGGCCGTAATCCAGTTGCCCGAGTGGAACGAACCGCTGGTCTTGATCAATCCGGAAATCATCCGGCGGGAGGGTGAACGGGAGGTCGAAGAGGGCTGCCTCAGCATTCCCGGCTATCGCGGGACGGTTAAGCGCTCTGAGCGGGTACGGGCCAGGGCCCTGGACCTGAACGGCAAGGTGGTCCGCATCAAGGCTGATGGCCTGCTGGCCCAGGCGCTGGAGCACGAGACCGATCACCTGAACGGCGTTCTCTACATCGATCACCTGGTCTCGCGGGAGAGCTTCTGGAAAATTACCTACGAGGCAGACCCGCCCGAACCCACTGACGACGAACCCACCGACGGCGAACCCAACGACGGCGAAGCCACCGCCGAGGAAACCCAGGAACCCCGGGCATCCCGGGAGGAATCGGAGTAACCGGTCCCGAGAGCAGGTTTCCCCCTGTTTCCTTCCAGGACAGGGACGCGGACCGGCCTCCAGCGGCCATGAGGCCCCGGTTTCTCCAGCACAGCAAAATCCGGTGAAGCGCGCCTTCACCCGCCAGGAAAACCCGCCATTCTTAATCAGATTGCCCAGTTCTTCTCCACTCGCTTCCCCCCCGGGGAGGCGGGCGCTTATCTGGTGGGCGGCTTCCTGCGGGATTCCCTCCTCGGCGGCGAAATTGCCGACTTCCGCGGCGCCTCCGGCCCGCGAGACATGGACATCGCTGTGCCCCCCACCGTCGCGTCGGTGGAGGAACTGGGCCGCGAGCTGGCCGGTCATCTGGGCGGCGTCTGCCAGCCCCACAACCTGGCCCGGGGTGTGTACCAGGTAATCGTCCCGCCGCCATCCGAAGGGGTAGGCTGCGACGAGGGGCCGCTGGTGGTGGACCTGGTCCGATACCACGACACCATTAACGAGGACATGGACCGGCGCGATTTCGCCGTCAACGCCATGGCTCTGCCCCTGGACCACCCCGCCCTGCTCGACGATGACCCGGACGAATGGCCCATTCCCGCTGCCCAGTGGGCAAACGACCTGGTTGACCCTTTCGGCGGTCGGCAGGATGTGTACCGCAAACAGATAAGGACAGTGAACGACGAGGTGTTCCGCCTGGACCCGGGCCGCCTGCTGCGGGGTCCGCGCCTGGCGGGGCAACTGCGGTTCATGCTGGCCCCGGAAACGGCCCGGCAAATTCGGCGGGACGCGCTCCAACTCGAAAAAGTGGCCCCGGAAAGGGTTCGCGACGAGTTCATGCTTATCCTGGCCGGGGAAGGCGCCCGTGGACAACTGGAGGTTCTGGACCGGCTGGACCTGTTGTGCCGAATCATCCCCGAAATGGAGCTGACCAGGGGCGTGGCCCAGCCCAGCGCCCACTACTGGGACGTCTGGAACCACAACCTCCATACGGTGGAGTACGCGGAGCTGATTACCCGCGGCCACCAGAACTCCGCCATCTACTCCCTGGCGCCCTGGAATGAAGAGGTGGAAGCCTATTTCGCCGAGGAAGTAGGCGACGGCTTTACCCGTCGCACCGTCCTGAAGCTGGCCGGCCTCCTCCACGACATCGCCAAGCCCCAGACCAAGGGGCCCGACAAGACCGGCCGCATTCGCTTCCTGGGTCACTCGGAACTGGGCGCGGAAATGGTTACGGAACGGCTGACCCGGCTGCGGTTCAGCGCCAGAATCGTCTCCATGGTTGCCCGCATGGTGGAACACCACCTGAGGCCCTCCCAGCTTCGCCACGGCGACGAGGACCCCACGCCCCGGGCCGTGCATCGCTACTATCGAGACGTGAGCGACGTGGCCATCGACACCATTTACCTGGCCATGGCCGACTACCTGGCGGCCAAGGGACCCGAGATTGTAGCCGACCGCTGGGCCAGTCATGCTAGAATGTTAGGCAATTTGCTGCATGCCGGGCGGGAACAGGCCCCGGCCGAGGGCGCCCGCCGGCTTGTGACGGGTCACGACCTTATGCAGCGCCTGAACCTCCCGCCGGGGCCCCAGATAGGCCGCCTGCTGGAGCAGATTGACGAGGCGCGGGCCGCCGGCGAAATTTCCACCCGGGAAGAAGCCCTGGCCCTGGCCGATGGTTTGAAATGAGGAGAGTTCCAGCGCGCGAAGGTACCGGGGTATGAACCGGCCGGTTCCTTCGCGCCTCTTTGTGTCCCCTGGGGCCAAATCAAAAGGAGTAACCGATGCGCAGGCGCAGTGTCCAGCTTTCCATCCTTATCCTGGTCATTCTGGGGCTTTCCGCGGCTGCCCTGGGGTTCCGGGACATAAACATAGACCTCCCCGGGTTTCCCGCCCTGGTTCGGGGCGGTGACGGTCCCCTGGGCCTGAAGCTGGGTTTGGACCTCAGCGGCGGCGGCCACCTGGTCTATCAGGCCGATACGGGCACCCGAATTGAGGTGGGATTTGCCGACCCCACCCGGGGCGTGGTGGTTGAAGAGGCCCTGGAAAGCTTCGATGTGACCGGCTACGACATCCGCCCGCTGGATGACCGCAACTACGTGGTTACCACCGACCTGCTGGACGATGCGGTTAAGGAGGGGCTGGAAGACGCGATTACCCTTACTCGCGTGGAATTCAGCTTTGATCCGGAACTGGACCTGCCCGAAGACCCGGCGGTTGACGACGTGGCCCAGGAGCAGGGGCTGGAGAATTACCAGGTAGAACAGACCGGTGTGGATAACTTCTTCCGAATTACTACGACCTCCGCGCTGGACGAAGGCCAGCTGGATGAACTGGAAACCGCCCTGGCGGAAGCGGTAGGCGAAGTAACCGAATTTTCCACCGAGACTGTGGGCACCGCCTCCTTCTCCCTCAGCGAGATTCAGCCGCCCACGGCAGACCAGATGGAAGGCGTCCTCGACCGGATAAACCGCCGTGTCAACCTCTTCGGTACCGAGGAGCCCATCATTCAGCTGTTTGGCGAGGACCGGGTTATCGTTCAGTTGCCCGGCGCCAGCGGTTCCATTTCCCAGGTCGGGTTCAGCGAACCCACCGACGCTTCGGCCGTGGAGGGAGTTCTGGCGGCCCAGGGCTACGAGGACTTCACCGTTGACGCTTCGTCGGACACCCAGTACGAAATTCGCACCATCTCCATCAATGTCAACCAGCAGAGCGCCCTGCGTAGCGCGCTGTCGTCGGGCGTCGGCGAGGTTGTTACCTTCGAAACCACCGGCGGCATCGAGACGGCCAAGGCCCTCATCGGCCAGACGGCCCAGCTGGTGTTCAAGGAGCGTACCTGTTCCGACGTCACCTGCTTCACCTTTACCGACGCCGAGATCGGCCTTACCGGCGACGACCTGGAGAGCGCCTTCGCCTCCACCGACCCCAACACCGGCGAGTGGGAGGTCAACATCGCCTTCGGCGACCGGGGCACGGGCATCTTCGGCGACCTGACCCAGCGCATCGTGGGCATAGACACCAAGCGTATCGCCGTATTCCTGGACGATGAGCTTCTCATTGCCCCGGTGTCCCTGGCCTGGATTCGCGATGGCCGCAGCTCCATTACCGGCAACTTCTCCCGGGAAGAGGCCCGCACCCTGGCCATCCAGCTGGAAGCCGGCAGCCTGCCCGTCCCGCTGGAGCTGATCCAGGAAAGCGATGTGGACGCCCTGCTGGGCGAGGAGTCCCTGAAGAAGAGCCTGCTGGCCGGCATCATCGGGCTGGGGTTGGTGATGGTTTTCATGGTGGCCTACTACCGCATGGCCGGCATCATAGCCGCCGTGGCCCTGGTCTTTTACACCGTGGTCGTGCTGGCAGTATTCAAGCTGGTGCCCGTTACCCTGGGCCTGTCGGGTATCGGGGCATTCATCCTGTCCATCGGTCTGGCGGTGGACGCCAACATCCTGATATTCGAGCGGATGAAAGAGGAAATTCGCATCGGCCGCACCCTGGCCTCTTCCATGGAGGTGGGGTTCAGCCGGGCGTGGCCGGCTATCCGCGACGGCAACTTCTCGACAATAATTACCTGCATGGTGCTGTTGTGGCTGGGCAGCCGCACTGCCGACGACCTGGTAACGGGCTTTGCCTTCACCCTGTTCATCGGCGTGGTGGTCAGCATGTTCACTGCCATAGTACTCAGCCGCAACCTGCTGCAGCTCATGGCCTGGATTGGCCTGGGCCGGCAGATGGCCCTGTTCAGTCCCGAAGGCTCGCCACGGCCCGGCAGCGGCGCCAGGGCCGGCGCCGCCGGGCAGCCCCGCAACGTTTGATAACTTGTTCATGAATGGGCGCGAATAAGCACGAGGGTAAATCAGTCTTATTCAATTGTTGAATGTTCGCGTACATTCCTGGATTAACAATTCGGTCCCGGAGGAACTATTGAATGTATAACATCGTAGGCAAGCGGGGTTGGTATTTCCTGTTCTCGGCCCTGCTCCTGATTCCCGGAATACTCTCACTGGCCCTGCCCCCGGGCGGGTGGGTTACCGGCGGTTCCGGGCTGCGGCCGGGCATCGACTTCACCAGCGGTTCCGTCATGGACATTACCTTTCAAAGGTCCGTGTCCCAGGACGAGGTGCAGCAGCGCATGGAATTTCTGGGCCATCCCGAGGCCCTGATTCAGCGCACCGGCAGCCGCACGCTCCTGGTCCGTACCAAGGTGCTCAGCGAGGACGCCGGCGGGGGCAAGTCCGAGCGCCAGGTAATTGAAGACGACCTTACTCAGAATGTGGCCCCGGTGCTGGCCGTCAACTTCGACTCCACTTCGCCCATCGTGGCCCAGGAAACGGTGCGCAACGCCATAATCGCGCTGGCGGCGGCCTCGGTGTTCATCCTGCTGTATATCTGGTATGCCTTCCGGCGGGTGCCCCGGGCTTACCGCTACGGTATCAGCGCCATCCTTACCCTCATCCACGACACCCTGCTGGTGCTGGGCGTGTTCTCCATCCTGGGCCGCGTGCTCAACATGGAGGTCAACTCCATGTTCATCGTGGGCATTCTCACCGTGGCCGGTTACAGCGTTAACGATACCATCGTAATTTTCGACCGCATCCGCGAGAACGTCATTCGTTACCCGGACCGGGCCCTGGACACGGTGGTCAACCTGAGCATCGTGGAGACCGTGGGCCGGTCCATCAACACCAGCTTCACCACCTTTACGGTGCTGCTGGCCATGCTCCTCATTGGCGGTTCCAGCATCCGTGAACTGCTGCTGGTGGTGGCCATCGGCGTGATCGTGGGTACCTACAGTTCCATCTTCATAGCCAGCCAGTTCGTGGTCATCTGGGAGCGGGGCGAATTCGGCCGCATCATCGGTCGGGGCCGCCGCGCCGGCGCCACCGCCGCCACGGGCCTGCTGTCAATCTTCGGGCTGCTGGGGCGGTAGAAACCTTCAAAATTCGAGGCTTGCACCGGGCCCCTCTTTCACTGGTAGAGGGGCCCTTACCTCGTGTTCCAAGATGTTTCGTGTTGCAGCAGGATACCTGTAGAATATGGCGTATCCTGTCGCATTTGAGAACCTATGCTGGAAACCGAACGAGTAAGTTACCTCTTCGCGGATGCCCGTGATCTGTATCAGGACGCCCTGGAAATGCTGGACCAGGGCCGAATGCGGAACGCAGCCGACAAGGCCTGGGGAGCGACCAAGCGGGCCACGGACGCGCTGATGCTGGCCCGCACCGGCGAGGAACCACGCACCTTCGGGCAGACCATGCGCATGATCCGGCAGCTGCGAAGGCAGGACCCGGCCCTGGAACCTTTGCGACTGCGATACGGACATCGCCAATCCTTCCTGCACGGCGCCTGTTTCTACGACGGCATACTGGAGCCGGAGGACGACATCATTGCTGACGTACGCGAAACCCTGGATTACATTCGGGAAGCCGAGGCAATGGCCGAAGTTTGATGACTGACTAGGAATTTGCCGATATCCTGGCCTTTGACAGGGAAAGCCCATGGATCGAATTCAAGGGCGCAAGGGCGTAACCAGAACGCAGACTTCCTGCCTGAGTAGTCAAGACCGTCCTGGTGCTGGCCATCGGCGTGATCGTGGGTACCTACAGTTCAATCTTCATAGCCAGCCAGTTCGTGGTCATCTGGGAGCGGGGCGAATTTGGCCGCATCATAGGTCGGGGCCGCCGAGTTGGCGCCACCGCTGCCACGGGCCTGCGGTCAATGCTGGGGCTGCTGGGGAGGTAGCAGGTCTCGCGGTCTCGCGAAATGAACCCGATATTTTTCGCATGGCTGTATAATTCTCTGAAAGCATGATAATAGGGTTCCGTAGCCGCAGACTTGAGCATCTGTTTGAGCGAGGAGACCGGGCGCGGCTGCCAGCCAACCACATTGCAAGGATTGAAGAAATACTAACCCTGCTTGATACGGCAGAGAGAGCTGCGGAGATGGATCAGCCCGGCTACCGGCTTCATCCTCTCAGTGGGCCTTTGAGCGGGTTCTGGTCCGTGATGGTAAGTCGCAACTGGCGGATTATCTTTCGATTCGATGGTAGTAATGTTACTGATGTAGATTACGTGGACTACCATTAGGGGGATACCAAATGCCAATGAAGTACCCTGCCCATCCCGGCCGGCTCATTCAGTCCAATATGAACGCCCTGGGAATGGAAGTCCCTGAAATCTCGCTAAAGCTCAACGTCACTCCGGAAGCGCTTGCACAAGTCTTGAACGGCAAATCCCGAGTCACTCCCGAAATGGCTGTCGAGTTAGGGAAGCTGTTCGGCAATGGGACTGACATATGGCGCCGGCTGCAGGCTGTTTACGATGAAGCTCAGGAGCGCAAAGCCCATGAAGTCCCCCTGGAGCCTCAAGAGTCTTTCGTTCACCAACAGAAGGCTACCGTTTCCCTGGAACACGGTCGAGTGATCTATGAGACATTTGACGCCGAAGTAATTGCGCTCCACGTCGTGCCATCTGGCAACTCGGAACTGTCTGAGGATCCAAATAACGACCGAGTTGAGTATCGATTTGTCGGGGAAGGGCCTGGCGCAGTTCGGATAAAAATGATTTACCAGCCTTCGGTAGAGACCAGGCCGCGACTGGTGGCTGATGTTCTTTTCAAGGCCTACCTGGTGTGGAACTCCGAATCGGACGAATATGTAGGCCATATCGATGCGGAAGAGTGGAATCAGGAAACCGAAAAACTTCATGAGGGCAAAGAGACAATGAATGCTCTCTATTGCCAACTTCAAGACGCTTCTACAATTCCTGTGCTCGAAGCAGAGGACTCGGTTGAAGCAGAAGAGAGGTTCTACTCTTATGTCTTGAGGGAAGCTGAAGAACTTCTCCATCGCGAAACAGAGGCCGTTCGCTCGTTGGACTTGGCTGCAGTCTAGCGTCACTTTTTATGGCAGCCTCCGCGTTAACGCGGTTTGATAACTGACCAGGAGCTATCCCACAGTCTTCCACACCAACCCCGTGAGGCCCCCATTTGCAATATGCCAACATCATCCTTGAAACCGCTGACCGGGTTGCCACCATCCGCCTGAACCGGCCCGACGCCCTTAACCTGGAGCTGCTGGCGGAGTTCTCCCACGCCGTTGCCGCGGTGGGTGAGGACGAATCGGTCAAGGCCCTGGTCATCCGGGGCTGCTGTCAATGCTGGGGCGGTAGGAGGGTTCAGATTCTGCGTTCATCCCTGCTCCCTCTATTGAAAGAGGGAAGGGCCTTGCTATCCGAGATATTTCCTGTCAGCTAACCTATGTGTAGAATCCGGCATACCCTGAAGTTGCTGAGGCCATATGCTGGAAACAGACCGAGTAAGCTTTCTATTCGCTGACGCCCGAGCGCTATATGACGATGCCCTGGAAATGCTTGAGGAAGGCCGAATGCGGAACGCAGCCGACAAGGCCTGGGGAGCGACCAAGCGGGCAACTGACGCGCTGATTCTTGCCCGCACCGGCGTTGAACCGCGTACATCGGGTCAGACGGTCCTTGGTATTCGACGTCTGAGACATCTTGATCCTTCGCTTGAGTCCCTGCGGTTGCGTTACGCCGCCCGACAGTCCTTCCTGCACGGCAGGTGCTTCTACGACGGGATATTGGAACCTGAGGAAGACATAGACCGCGACGTCCGAGAAACAATAGATTACATTCGGGATGCCGAGGTAAAGGCTCAAACTTGAACCCGCGAATACGCCCGGGCGCATCTACGTTTGCAGTTCCCCCGTGAGGCCCCATTTGCAATACGCCAACATCATCCTTGAAACCGCTGACCGGGTTGCCACCATCCGCCTGAACCGGCCCGACGCCCTTAACGCCCTGAACCTGGAGCTGCTGGCGGAGTTCTCCCACGCCGTTGCGGCGGTGGGTGAGGACGAATCGGTCAAGGCCCTGGTCATCCGGGGCGAGGGCCGGGCCTTCTGCGCCGGGGCGGACCTGCTCTTCTTCGACACCGTATTCGACGAGATATCCCTTTTGCCCCCCTACGTGAAGCTGCTGAACGAATGCTTCTTCCAGCTGGAAGACTTGCCCATTCCCACCATCGCGGTGGTGCAAGGGTTCGCCCTGGCCGGGGGGCTGGAACTGACGCTGGCCTGCGATATGACCCTTGCCGCCGAGGACGCCCGCCTGGGCGACCAGCACGCCAACTTTGGGCTGATGCCCGGCGGCGGCTCCACCCAGCGCCTGCCCCGGCGGGTCGGCATGCCGCGGGCCATGGAATTGCTGACCACCGGGCGCTGGCTTTCCGGCAACGAGGCAGTGGAATGGGGCCTGGCGCTGCGGGCGGCGCCGCAGGAACAGCTGGATGCGGAACTGGAAGGCATACTGGGTCAGCTCCGGGGCAAGAGCCGTACCGGGTTAAGCTGGATCAAGTCCATCACCCGGCAGGGGCAGGACCTTCCGCTGCGGGCGGGAGTTGACCGGGAAGGTATGGCCTTCGTGCAGTATTTCGCTACCTCTTCCCATCCCCAGGAAGGAATTCAGGCATTCAAAGAGAAACGGCAACCCGAATTTTGACTTAGAACAGTTTTATAGATGTAAATTAGTTGTTACAAAATGCACAATAGGCAGTAAACCTACTTGACTTGTGGATAATATTGGGTAGAATTATAGGAACTCATAGAGTAGGCCTAACAAGGAGGAACCTATGGAAGGCAAAGTCCAGATCGAGATTACCTACTGCGTACCTTGACAGCACCACGCTACCGCCACGTGGATGGCGAATGAATTCTTCCGCACATATGGTCCCGACGCTGCGATTACCATTTCCCCCCGCGGCCAGGGCATCATGGAAGTATTTGTAGACGGCGAGAAGATCTTCGACAAGAAGGCCGAAGGCAACAGCTACCCCGACCTGGCTCGGGTCCGCAAGATGAAGGAAGTAATCACCGAGCGGATTAGCAGCTTGGAAGCCGTTCCTGCCGATAACTAGCATTTATAACGCCGGTCCGCCTCGGCGACCGGCTTAACGGAAGACCAACAACAGCCCCGCTGCCACGCAGCGGGGCATAACTTTTTTGGCTTTTTGGTCGGAGAGAATGCCCGTTCCGGCCCTCTCCGGGTGTGGTCAGGTGGCCTGGGGCCACAATTCTCCCTGGGGGACAGGGTTCGTCGGGGCGCGAGGCCTGGCCCTGGCGGCTTTCTCCTCCGGGTAAAGCCGTTCCCTGGTCCGACTCCAGATTTCGTCCTGGACGCTCTCTATGGACCCCAGGGCGTCTATCATCACCCATGTCTCCTGCTGGGCTTCTGCCAGTTCCTTGAATCCCGCCCTTGCCCTGTTATGGAAGTCCAGATCCAGGTCCTCAAACCGGGTCCCCTCTTCATTCCTTTCCAGGGGCGCCAGGCCCCCGGAAGCGTCCTGCGAGAAGGAAGTCTGGAAGGCCATCGCCCGCCGGATGCCTGCTTCCGGCGACAGGTCCAGCAGAATGGTCAGGTCAGGCGTGGCGCTTCCGGCGGCGAAACGATTGAGGGAGTCTATGATCTGCAGGTCCAGGCCACGCCCGTACCCCTGGTAGGCGATGGTTGAGCCGAAAAAGCGGTCGGCAATTACCACCTGGCCGGCCTCCAGGGCAGGAACTATCTGGCAGGAAACCAGTTCCACCCTGGCCGCCTCGAAAAGCAGGAGCTCCGCTTCCGGGGACAGGGGCCGCTCACTCTTCAGGTACTCGCGGAGGTATTCTCCCAGTTCTGTTCCCCCGGGTTCGCGCACCAGCAGATGTGGCGTCTGCAATTCGGCCAGCCGCTCCGCCAGCAGAAGCGACTGGGTGGTCTTCCCCGCTCCCTCGCCGCCCTCAAAGGCTATGAACAGTCCGGGCACCGGGCACCTCTGCTAAAACTTGTATCGTCCGTCTTTGGAAGCTGACGGCGCCTGGCTGGCAAACCGGGAAAAGGGACGGCGCCCAAGGGCCGGTCCTGATTGGTCTGTGCCCACGCCGGCATAACATCGTCGGTGAACATTGGTGTGCGTTCGTGGATAACCCTGGGGCCCCTACGGCCGGTAAATCAGCACCGACCGTTCCGGTTCCCGACCCCGGCTGGTGGAGGCCAGGCTGAAACGCTCGGCCAGCAGGTGCTGCAGCCTTCTCACGTAGGCCCGCTGGGGGTTCAGCTGAACACTGAATTCGCCGCCCAGTACCCGTTGGGCTGCTTCTTCGGCTTCCATCATTGCCTGGTCCAGGGTTTCCTTGGGCGCCGTGTCGTCCCGGGGACGGCTGCCCCGGACGGGCACTCCCTGCTCCTTGGCCAGCATCCGCAGGAAATCGTTTATCTGGGGCAGAGTGTTCTTGCGCAGCACGTAAACGGGAGTACCGGTGGACTCGGCGGAACGCACCAGCTGCGCCCCCCGGCGGTAGTGGGTCTTGGTGGTCAGGACCAGGGACGCCCGGCGCAGTTCGTTAACGACGGCCACGTTCAGTCCCATATCCGCCTGGGCCGAATCCAGCTTGTCCCGGCTTACGCCGAACAGGAAGACCTGGGCGTTCAGGGTGCGGGCCCCGTTCTCGCTGACGACCTCAGCCGGCTCCGTTTCCGGTTTTTCCGCGGCTTCATCGTAGCTTCCGTTATCCAGGTAACCCTGCCGCGATTGAGACGGAGGGCTGTAGGGCGGCGGCATCTGCCGGTCCTGCCCCCTGCCCTGGCGACGGTCGGAACGACGTCCCCGGTTTCCGTAGTCCTGGTTCCGGCCTCCGAATTCCTGGTCCCAGGGGGCCGGCGGGTCGGCGTTGGGACGGGGATCGCCCTGCCGCTCCATCACCTCGCCCTCGTCGTCCAGGCTGCGAATTACCGGGACTATGGGGTAACCCCGCAGCCACTGGTCCACCACCTGGGCCACGCCGTCGTGTACGGCCACCTGCTCCCAGCTCTGAATCTCCACCACCACGTCGAAGGTGGGTGGCGCCTTGCGTTCCAGCACGGTCTTCTGGGTTCCCCGGTAGCGAGCTTCCTGGTCGCCCAGGGTTACTGACTGGATGCCGCCCACCAGGTCGGAAAGGGTGGGGTTCAGAATCAGGTTGTCCAGGGTATTGCCGTGGGCCGTGGCAATGAGCTGGACGCCGCGCTCGGCGATGGTGCGGGCGGCGGCTGCTTCCTCCTCGGTGCCCATCTCGTCAATGATGATGGTCTGGGGCATGTGGTTCTCCACGGCTTCGATCATTACCCCGTGCTGTCTGGTGGGGGTGGCCACCTGCATGCGGCGGGCGTGGCCGATGGCGGGGTGGGGTACATCGCCGTCACCCGCGATTTCATTGGAAGTATCAACGATTACCACCCGCTTGCGTGCGCTGTCGGCCAACACCCGGGCCACCTCGCGCAGCATGGTAGTCTTGCCCACGCCGGGCCGCCCCAGGAGGAGGATGTTCTTGTTGGCGAAGGCCAGGTCTTCGATTATCTTGATGGTTCCGAATACGGCCCGGCCGGCGCGGCAGGTAATGCCTACCACCTGCCCCTTGCGGTTGCGAATGGCGGAAATGCGATGCAGCGTCCGTTCCATGCCGGCCCGGTTGTCGTCGCCAAAGTCGCCGATCTGTCGCACCAGGTAGTCCAGGTCGTCGCGGGTAACCTCCCGATCGTCCAGGATGACATCCCCGGTGGGGAAACGGGCTTCCGGCAGGCGGCCCAGGTCCAGCACCACCTCCAGCAGGTCGGCCAGGTTCTCCTCGTCCACCAGGCTGCTTTTCACCCGGGGGGGCAGGATTTCCAGCAAACGCTCCATTTCTTCCTGTACCAGCTCTTGCGCTGCTACCAATTCACGCCTCCACCGGCGCCATTCCGTATTGCACGGCCGGAACGGTCACCATCTTCACCATCATATTATATTCGCCCACTGCCCGGGCTCCCCGGCTGACAAGCCTTTCCGCGACGGGCGCCTGGTAGTCCGGAACCAGCCAACGCAGACGCGAGGCTCGGGACGAGGCAAAATCCGCCAGGCGGAAAAGCAGGTCGGGATGGTCCGGGTGAGCCATAACCTCCGCGGCTGTGGACCCGCCGCGTCCGGCCAGTCTTACCCAGCCCAGGATCCGGCCGGATTCTTCAGCTATCCATTCCTGCTGTCGTACGGGTGAAACACCCCGGTTCCCTGGCTGCCGGGCGTCCTGCCACTGTTCGAAGGTAAGCCCCAGGGCCTGGCGCACCCGCATTGGCGTAGCGGCGCAGTAAAGCTGGAAAACCCCGTAATCGTCCGAGGGCAGCCTGGCCCGCAGACCATTTTGCGACTCCTGCTTTGCCGCGCCATTGGCTCTGGAGGTCGCCGGACCCTCCACCATAGTCTCGCCGCACACGGCAATAAACCCGCTCCGGCGGGCCAGAGGAACCGCGGAACTGCTGCCGGGCGCCCTCAGGAACACCCGCTCACCCGCGCGTTCACCTACAGCTTGAAACACTTCCTCAAGAAGGGCCAGGGCTTCGGACTCTCCTTCAACAGGCTCCCGACAACCCTTGCCATCCAACGCTGGACCGGAGTTAGCCCATGACGCCGTAACCGACGGCAGGTACAGGCCGTCCAGTTCCCAGGCGCGCTTCCCCGATCTGGTGCGGGCGGAGGCCAGTCCGGTCAACCGCGTCCCTTGCCACTGGGCCAGGGCCACCCGGCCTTTCGGTTGAAGCACAGCATCTCGCCACAGGCTGGCCCCGCAGGAGCCCGGCAGTCCGCTGCTGAAAATCGGGTTGGGGCATGCCAGGTTTGGCCCCCTGGGCGCGTTGAGCAGGGTGCAGCGCAAGGCGTCGGTGATGCGAAAGGACTGAACGGTTGACATAGGTTCTATCGGCGCCAGCCCGGAATCTAACTGCCCCGACCGGCGCCACCAGCCGGCGCAGCCGCCAAATCCAGGAAATACTGGTGAAGACGGGTGTCGCGGGTAAGTTCGGGATGAAAGGCGGTGGCCATCAGGTTGCCCTGCCTGACCGCCACGGCCTGTCCGTCGGCCAGGGTCGCCAGGGTCTTTACCTTGTCTCCAACTCGCATGACCACCGGCGCCCGGATGAATATGGCGTGGAAGGGCCTGGAATCCAGCCCGGCGATGTCCAGCTCCTGCTCGAAGCTGTCAATCTGCCGGCCAAAGGCGTTGCGGCGCACGCCGATGTCCATCAACTGCAGGGGAACCGGGTCGGCTTCGGTGATTTCGTGGGCCAGCATGATCATGCCGGCGCAGGTGCCCCAGACGGCCTTTCCGGCCCGGGCCATGTCCTGGACCGGTTCCCGGAGGTTGTAGATGCTCATAAGCCGGCTGAGGGTGGTGCTTTCGCCGCCGGGGATAATAAGGCCGCTGACGTCGTCCAGTTGTTCCGGCAACCGGACCTCCAGGCAATCAACGTTGAGCCGCCTCAGAATTGCGATGTGCTCGGCGAAGTCACCCTGTACGGCTAGTACCCCAATTCTCAATGCATTCCTGTCCGGCGTTTAGAGTTTGTACCCCTTGCTCGCGCTGCCACCGGCGCCGTGGACGTGGTACCGGCGGGCCCGGCGTATCCACTGGACCGGGCAGGGGGCAGCTCTCAGCGGTTCTCTCGGCCGATGCCCTTCCCCCTTGCCCTCGTTGCAATGCAAAGGGTCAGATGCTGCGGGGAGCCAGCAGTTCTTCCTGCGGGATGGAGCGGGTGCTGATGCCCACCATCGGCTCTCCCAGATCCTTCGAAACGTCGGCCAGTATCTTGGGGTCGTTGTAATGGGTGACGGCCTGGACGATGGCGTAGCCCCGCTGGGCGGGGTCGCCGGACTTGAAGATGCCTGAGCCCACGAATACGCCATCGGCGCCCAGCTGCATCATCAGGGCGGCATCGGCGGGGGTGGCAACGCCGCCGGCGGCGAAGTTGACCACCGGCATGCGGCCCTCCTCCCGGGTCTGCGTCAGCAATTCCAGGCTGACCGCCAGGTTGCGGGCCTCCACCACCAGTTCGTCCTCGGGCATGTTCTGGAGCTTGCGGATGGCGTCCTGCACGGCGCGCATGTGGCGGACCGCCTCCACCACGTCGCCGGTGCCCGCCTCGCCCTTGGTCCGTATCATGGCGGCGCCCTCGGAGATTCGGCGGAGCGCCTCTCCCAGGTCGCGGCATCCGCAGACGAAGGGGACCTGGAAGTCGTGCTTCCACACGTGGTGAACCTCGTCGGCCGGCGTCAGCACCTCGGACTCGTCAATGTAGTCAATTCCGATAGCCTCCAGCACCTGGGCCTCAACAAAGTGCCCGATGCGACACTTGGCCATCACCGGAATACTGACCGAGTCCATTATGTTCTGGATAATGGCGGGGTCGGTCATGCGGGCCACGCCGCCGTCGGCGCGGATATCGGCGGGGACTCGTTCCAGGGCCATTACGGCTACGGCCCCTGCCTCCTGGGCAATCATGGCCTGCTCGGCGTTCACCACATCCATGATGACGCCGCCTTTGAGCATCTGCGCGTGACCCGACTTGACGGTAAAGGTACCGGTTAGAACATCAACCATATCCAACATCCTCCGAGGGGGATAGGGCAAACTGAGCTTCAAAGCTATTTTCGACTGTATTATACGGCCTGAACCCGTTCCTTATCAATTGCCCGCTGGTAGCGTAACGTTGCGATTCAGGTGGCCTATAGCAGGCAGGGGCGGGTTTCAAACCCGACCTTGACAGCATTTCGACCATTCTGCCCGCGCCATGCCACCTGAATTGGAACGCTAACCAAGTATTATTAGCAGTTCCGTGTGGCGGGGCTTCCCCGTCCAGGGAACGTCGTACCGGCTTTGGCCGGATGGACGGCTCTGGGGTTCAGCCTGGTCGCCATCGAGAGATAGCCCGCTATTCCGCCGCTGTGAAGGTCGCCAGCCTCCGACTTCACCTTCACTTCGACGTTCCAGATCGTCAAGGACCCCACAGCTGTCCCTCGTCCCTGCCCATCTACACCTCTACCGCCAGCCACCGAGCCACCATTTCCCCTGTACGCGCCCGCGCAATAATTTCCATTCCCTCGATGAAAAAGTCCCCATCAACGCGTGGGCTGCCGCTGACCACCCTTATCCGGTCCGACAGTACCCGGTGCGCCATCTGCGCCAGGTTCGCGCCGCCTCCGTTGGGAAGGGTAAGTACCAGGCGCGCCCTGGCCCTGCTTCCGTCAGCCAGCCGGGCTTCGGCTCCCACCCGGGCCGCCGCGTAGTTGTCGATGAACCGGCACTCCACCGCCGCGTCCCGTAGGCCGTGGGCGGACTGGCTGGCCGTGTCTTCAGCCCGGTAGCTGGTGGGTTCGGGCGCCTCATACGTCCGGTCTGCCATCAGTCGCAGCAGGGTCAGGTAGGCGGTGGCCGATGCGTGGTCGTTGGTCACCCGCACCACCGTCCCCCTTCCCCGGTACCGGTCCGACGGCGCGGCCAGCGAGCCGCCGGGCGCGTAGGGCAGTGAAACGGTGACGCTGTCGGTCATATCGTCACCCCTTCCGTCGGGACGGGAGTTGGCGGTGTAGTCGGAGTTGGCCGCCGGCGCCTGGAAAGAGTCCACAACCTCGTACCTGTCGCTTTCCGCCAGGAAGTCCCGGGTGGCGCCGGCGGGTATGGCCGGAACATCCCGCAACTGCCATATCTCCTGCGGGCCGCGGCTTGTGGCCAGGCGATACCGGAAGGCCACCGAGTTCTCCACCCCGTCATTGCCGTCGTCCCAGACCAGCTCGGAGAAATAGGGGCCGGAGCCGCTGGTGTCCCGCAGCGTGACCCGCGCCGCTGCATGGGGGCCGGCATTACGGTGACCGGCGTCTTCCAGCTGCACATAACCCCGCCCATCCAGGTAAATGCGCCCGTTCTCCTCTTCGGCCAGGCCGGCCAGCGCCCTCTCCGCCGAAATCCGCCACATCGCCCTCGGTTCAGTGGCTACCAGGGTCTGTCCCTGGTCCAGCCGCCGGTGGCTGGGGCTGAAGCCGGCCCAGGTGAGGATGCTGTTGGCGAGGCTGCCGGTGGAAAGCGGGGACTGGTTGAACAGGTTGTACAGGGGCCACTGGGCCAGCAGGTGCAGGTCGTCCCGCGCCGTAATCCGGCAGACGTACCCCAGTTCCGGGTCCCGCTCCGGCGAAAGCCGCGCCACCGACCCGTAGAAGAAACTGCGCCAGCCTCCAAACTGGCCCCACCGGTCTGCTGTGGCGGCGGCCGATCCGTCGTGCCACAGGCCGTGCCGGGTGGCAGTGGCATTGCCGGCGTTGCCGCCCCCGTCCAGGATAGTCTTGCGGTCCGCGCTGCCTTGGCTCAGGTCGGTGGCAAACAGGCGCACCGAGCTTCCGTGCATGGCGATTTCGATGAAGTAGTCCCGGTCTGCCGCCAGCGGGTCTCCCCGCCGCAGGAACGACGGAAAGCCAAAGGTGACGTCCTCCAGCACGGTGCCGTCGTTGCGGAAGCTCACCCTGAGGTAGTCCCACTGGCTGGCCACCCGCAGCGCGACCCCGCTGCCGCCGTTACTGCTGCGCCGGAAAATAAACCCCACGTGAGCGTCCGCTTCGCCGAAGTCCAGGGTGTAGATGGCCCCGCCGCCGCCGCTGGCGGGTTTGGCCATTCCCTGCTCCACGACCACGCCGGCCGGCCCGGTGGACGCCTTGCTCCACGCGGCCCCTTCTCCCACCGGCGCCGCCCTTCCGTTCAGGTCCCTGCCGTTGGTCCCCTGGAAGTCATCCAGCGGCCAGGCGAAGGCCGCCCAAACCCGTTTCCCCGCGTTCAGGTGACCGTGCAGGGGCGACTGTGAATTCCCCGGGGTGTACTGCTGGTCCCCGTTGCCCAGGGTGAGGTTCAACTCGGCCGGCGGCATCCGGCGCCGGGTTCCCGAAATCCCTGCCCGCTTTCCCCACCTCCATTCCAGGTCCAGCACATCTTCCGTGACCTCTTCCCGGTAGGCTCCGCTGGACTCTCCCCAGGTCCCGTTGCCGTTCCAATCCACCCATATTCGCCAGCGAGGACTGACCATTTGCCCCATCGCCTCCCCTCAAAGAATTCAACCCTTCAGCTCCACACTTCCAGGGTCACCGGCCCCGACTGCTGGAACCTGGCGGTAAACCTCACCAGTCCTGACCCGCCCCCTTCGGCGACGCTGCCGCCGACCTGGTAGCTGAGGCAGAGGAACTGTCCGGTGACTCTGCGCTGTCCCGCTCCCCTGCCCGCCGGGCCGTAGCTGACCGTTACCACCTGGCCCACTATTCCCGCCAGCACCGCGTCCGGACCCGTCACCGGCGTATCGTCGAACAGGCCCCGCAGCGTGAACTCCTGCACCGGCTCAGGGCCGGCGGCCAGTTGCCGCGATTCGTCATTCAGGCCCGTAACGTCCAGCGCCGACACCTGCAGCCCCAGGGGTTCCACCGCCTCAACGTATGAGGACAGGTTTCGGGCCACTCCATTGGAGTCACTAACCTCGATGTAGCTGCGACCCGCCACCGGCGCTTTGGCCATAAATACCCTCCTCCTTACCCGGTCCCCGGAAATCCCTGTGGGTGTCGGCAGACCTACCCACTCACATACCCCTGCACCTGGAAGGCGACTCCCCAGTAGCTGGCCTTGCCGTAGCCGACGCGTCCGCCCTCGGAGGCCCGGGTCACCCGGAACCAGTCCACCGCTCCTTGCGCGCCCGTTGCGTCCTCCACCTGCGCCTTGACCGACTTTGGTCCCGTGGGCGCCACGAAGGCCGCCATTTCCTCCCATGCCTGGGCATCATCACCCGAGCCGGTCAGGACCAGAGCTTCCAGGCCGTAGGCCACGTCGTTGCCCGCCAGCGTCCCGTTGTATTCCGCCAGCGGCTTGCCCGGCCGGATGATGGCTGCCGGCAATTCCGTCACCACGTCGGGCGGCTCGCCATACACCCTTACTCCCTCCATCCGCCCCAGCCGTCTCGCCAGCTCGTCTCTCACCTCAATCAGCGCCATTTCACCCCCGTTCCATTAGTGAGAATTCGTGCCCATTCGTGGATAAAAACATCCCGCGTCAAAGCGCCAGCTTCCGGTAGGCCGCCACCAGCGCCTTCGCCTCTCGTCCCAGGCCGCCGGACGATTCAGGCCGACGCCCCGCCTCATTCTCCCCGACTGCCGCCCGGCCCCGCGTGTGCCACAGCTGCACCGCCAGTTGCAGGCACGCCTCCGATACCGGCCCGGGGTAGCGGTATGCGTTGATGGATGTCCCTGGCTCGTGGGCCGCCGCCTCGGTCCCGTTGACCCCCCGTTCCACCGTCAGTCCCTGCGCCGCCACGGCGGTCACGTAAACCTGCTCGTCGTCCAGCCTCAGCGTCTGACCCGGGGATATCCCCTCCGTTCCCGGTACCGTTCCCGACACCGTCACCGAGGCGTCCCCCGCGCCCAGCGCCGCGCTGGTGGCGACTCCCGTCTCCTGCAGGTCCTGCCGGTAGCCCCACCGGCCGGCCACTTCCACCAGGGCGTGGCAGTCCGTCCGGCGGCACACGGGCGTGCACACCGGCTCAATTGCCATGCGGGTATAGGGACGTCCCCACGCCCGTTCCGGCGCCGCGTCCATGGGATACAGCCGGTACTCCGCCGTCCGCCACCCGGGCGGGCTGTCCACCCCGTCGAACTTGGCGGCCACCCGCACCGAGTCCGCGCCGATCAGGTCCGGCACCAGCAGCTGCTGCAGCCCCGGCGACCACCAGTTGGCCTCGAACTGCCGCGTGGTCTCCAGCACGTAGAAATGGCGGTTGCAGTACCCGTCAATCAGCCGCGACGCCTCTTCCAGCAGATGCAGCAGCCGCCGGTCGTGGCCGCTGCCGCTGATGTTCAGCGCCCCTCCCGACTTCAGCGTCGCCAAATCGCAATAGGCATTGGTCATAAATCTTTCCGCCCTCCTTTATCCACTGAGCACAACGAAATCCACTAATGAGCACGAGTCTTCACTAATGGAATTGAAGCGAATACAGCATTCGTGAAGATTCGTGTCTATTCGTGGACAAATAACCGTGATGGCCTAGACTCCGGTTATGTTGTACTGCAGCGCGGTGTGGGTGGCCGTGCTCCGGCTGCCCGTCCGCTCCATGAAGGCCAGGCGCATGCTCACCACCATCACGTTCTGCCGCTTCTGGATATCCCGCGTGGTCTCGATCAGCAACTCCCGGCGGAACCCCAGCCGCCACTGGGTCCGGTTGGTAATCAGCAGCCGGCCCTTGGTGTTGGCGTTGCCGCCGTCGGTAACCTTGCCGTCGGCATCGGCGGTGGCCATCTGCTCCGACACGATCACCGGAATCCCTTCCACCGCGCCCAGCTGGCCCCGCAGCAGGGTGGCGTTGTTCCCCAGCTTGTCCAGGGTGCGGAAATTGCTCACCGTCAGCGACTTTATGTAGGTGCTCACATCCATGATGTACGCCAGTTCCGACGGCCTTACCCCGTACCTGCCCAGCTTGCCCCGGACCTCGTTGAACATACCGTCGCTGACCGCCGCGTTGTGGTTGTTGGCCTGCGTCGCGTTGTCCACCAGGGGCAGATGCAGCAGGCCGTCAAAGCCCACCAGCCAGTGACCCTTGCCCGCCGTGGCGGCCGTTATGGTGGCCCCGTCGGCGTTGATGCCGTTGGCGGCGGTGGTGTCGGCGTTCAGCAGCACGTCGTCAATCACCTCCACCGCGTTGCGCACCAGCGAACTGCGCACCTCCTCCGCCATGGCGATCACCGCGTCCTCGTCCAGCGTCAGCGACCAGGGGACCTCGGCCACCAGCTCGTGGGCCGTCAGGGTCTGGCGGGCCGTGGCCGGCGCCGTTCCCGTAACCGCCGTGTTCTCCGTCCCCGGGTACCAGTTCACGCCGCCCAGCTGCAGCGGAATCTCAAAGGGATTGGTCGGCATTTCCACCCGCGAGAACAGGGGCGCAATCAGCGTTTCCAGGTTGACGTCCGACCACAGCGCCGAGGCCTCGGCCGTGGCCACCAGCTCGTCCCCCGTTCCGGCGGTGGTGCTGTCCAGGGCCGCCTTCAGGTTGGTCTGCCAGTCCTCCAGCATCCGCTGGTTCAGCCCCGCCGGCTCCCGCAGCTGGGCGTTCAGCACGCTGCGCACGTAGGCCAGCGACAGGGCGTCCATTCCCCGGTACTTGCCGTGGGACACCCGGGGCCGGTCCTCGCCCCCGTACCTGGCCAGCAGCGCCCGCCGTTCCCCGTCCCGCCACTGCTCCTGCACCCGTCCCAGCTGGGCGGCAATGCGCCCCACCTCCTCCTGCAGCGGCGCCAGCTCCGAGTCCATCCGCGAGGCGTAAAAGTCGCGTATCCCCGCCACTTCCCGCTTGATAACCTCAATATCCTGTGTTCCCAGGGTCATACAACTCCTCCTTTGCAATTTGTTCCAATTCGTGGGGATGCCCTCACCCCCGGCCCCTCTCCCTCAGGGAGAGGGGGGAAGGATGTATGTGGGTTGGGAGCGTATGGGTCACGGGCGCACGGCCGTTCCCCGCCCCTGCCATTTCCCACCCCATCGTGGCGGCGACCCTTGCGGTCGCCCTGGCCCCAACCCGCAACCCCCTCTCCTACCCAGACCCACGTCCTCTCTTCCCCCCTCTCCCTCAGGGAGAGGGGCCGGGGGTGAGGGCCCGCAACACCGCAACCACCTCCTCCAGCGTCACTCCCTTGCTCCCCTCCTCCGGCCCCCGTTCCCGCAGCAGCGCATTGCGGTTGGCCGGCACCGGCACCGCGCTTACCTCGATCAGCTCTTGCTCCAGGAACCGGACGCCCAGGAAGGCTCCGGTCACCCCGTCCCGCCGCTCCTCGTACCGCAGCGGCTTGAACCCCACCGACACTCCCTGCTGGTACCCGCTGCGGTACAGGGCCGCCACCTCCTGCGCGAAGCCCGTCGGCGCGAACTCCATCCGCGCCAGTAGCTGCCCCGGCTCCGCCCACACCGCCGCCGCCCGCCCGATGGCCGGCAGCCCGTAGTTATGGGCCCACAGCAGCACCGGGTTGCTCCGGTAGGCCTGCAGCCTCCACCCCTGGGCCACCACCACGTCGCCGTGCCGGTCCACCTCCTCATCGGAAATGACGAAGGTCATGGCCGCGCCGCCTTCCCCGTCCTTGCCGGTGCTCTCCCGCCTCCGGCCCTCCTCCGTCACCACCTCGCGCCCGCCGGCCGGACCCATTCCCCGCTTCCGCAGCAGGGGCGCGTCCGTCAGCCCCCGCCGGTACCGCTCCAGCGATTCCAGCAGCAGCTCCCGCTCCCGTTCCCCGTCTTCGCCCGGCTCCCCCGGAAAATTCACCCTCAACTTCGCCCCTCCTTCTCTCCTGATTTCCCGCCGCTGGCAGCTTCGGTCTCAAAACAAAAAGAGACCAACCCACAAAGGTCAGTCCCTCGCGTACATCTGTGGACGCTGCCCGCGCCCGTCTATTCAGTTGCCCGTCGTCCGGCCGGTTGCATTTCCGCCCTTGTCCGACAATATTCAGGCTAGGCAGTGGCCATCTAACCCGTCAACACCCAACTGTCACCCCAACCCAAACTTCACCCCTCTCCCCGAGGGAGAGGGGCCGGGGGTGAGGGCCATTTGCTCCAACTAATTATGCCGGTTTGTTTCTGAAGACACCCAGGTCATCTT
>JAPPJA010000130.1:3404-5125 GCA_028874675.1 Chloroflexota bacterium | reverse complement strand
CCCCCCCCCCCAAAAAAAAATTGCTCTTACCCCCCCCGGGCCCCCCAAAAAACCTCACTTAACCCCCCCCCCCCCTCCTTGCTCCGTCATTCCCGCGAAGGCGGGAACCTCGCCGGCTGTAGTCAAGATTCCTGCTCTCGCAGGAAAGACGGGGCAATTTGACGACACACCGTAGAGTAATGTCGCCCAGACCTTGCCGAAGGGCCTGAAAGTCTTGTCCTCAACCCGGTTCGGGCCCGAGAGCGCACCTGTATGGTGGATTCCAGACTCTTCGGCTTCACTCAGACTGACACTCAGTTGACTACCAGGTCGGTACCCATCCTGGTCAGCGTCTCGCAGCCTTGGGGAGTGACCAGCGTCGTGTCCCCCACCGCCATCGCCAGCCGGTTGTCCCAATCCAGGAGGATCATGTGCATGAAGATGACCATGTTGGGCCGGACCACCGTCGGGTTGTCCTGGTAAATCATGGGCCAGTCCATCCAGGTGGGCGGGTACAGCGCCCCCAGGCTGTATCCGCAGGCGTTGAGCCGGTGCTCCCCGAAACCGGACCGGTCCAGGGAGTCAGCGTGTGCCGCAAAGATGTCGCCAAAGGTAGATCCCGGCCTGGCGGCCTCCTTGCAGGCCTGGAGGGCGTCGCGACAGGCTGCATGCATGGCCACCTGCCGGGGGTCGGGCTGGCCCGTAAGAATCGTTCGCATCAGGCAGGAATGGTAGTGACGGTAAGCCCCGCCAAACTCCAGCTGCAGCTGGTCATTGGCTTCCAAAGTGCGGTAGCCGGTAAAGTTGCGCACCATCAGGGCGTTCTCGCCCGAACCGAGGATGAAACGGGATGCCGCATAGTCGCCCCCGCCCCGGAAGACGGCGGTGTGCATTCCGGCCAGCACCTCCTGTTCCGGGACACCCGGCCTTGCCAGCTGTTGGGCGGTCGCCAGGGCATCGTCGGCCAACTCCGCGGCCCGGCGGACGCATGCCACCTCCGCATCGCTCTTGATGATCCGGTAGCCGCTGACCAGTTCCGAGCAGTCCTCATATTCGCAGCGGCCATCAATGGCTGCCTTCACGTACTCCCAGCGGGCGCCGGTAAGGCACCAGGCTTCCATTTCCACCCCCACGCGCTGTCCCCGGCAGCCCTGCTCCTCCAGAATCCGCCACAGGTCCTGACCCGGGTTGCTGTGGGCCCCGTCCACCCAGATGCGAATGTCCTCAATCACCGACGTCAACCGGGCCTGGCGCAGGTCTGCCGACCTGGTCAGCAGGACCATCCGGCCGTCGGCGCCCAGGTACAGGCACTGGAACTGGGAATAGCCGGTGGTGTCGTAACCCGTCAGGTAGTACATGCTCTCCTGCCGGAAAATCAGCAAAGCCGCCAGCCCCCGGGATTGCAATTCCGCCGCCACCCTTTCCCGGCGACCGGCCAGTTCTTCCTCGGTGAAATGCAGGGGCATATCAGTCCTCCTTCCGGCAAAGTCATCAGTCGCCGGCCATCGTGGTACTACGGGTTGATTCTAACATCGCAACCGGGTTCGGCCCCTGTATAATCCGATAAAGCTCGTCTCCCCTGTAACGCCTGCATCACAAGACCGGAGGTGTCGTATGGCAACCATAAACTCGGTGCTTGGACCACTGGACACGGCAGACCTGGGCTTTACCCTTCCCCACGAACACCTGATAGATTCCTCCGCCGGCATCCGGCAGACCTACTACGAGCTGGAACTGCGCGA
>JAPPJA010000130.1:0-3394 GCA_028874675.1 Chloroflexota bacterium | reverse complement strand
CCCTGGACATGGCCGTGGAGTCCTTCAGCCAGGCCAGGGAAGGCGGCGTGGACACTGTCGTTGAGGTATCGCCCCTGGACCTGGGCCGGGACGTGGTCCTGATGAAGGAAGTTTCGGAGCGGACCGGCGTGCAGTTCATCTGCTGCACGGGTTGCTGGCTGGACGTACCCCGCAGTTTCTGGGGCCGGGACAAGGACTTTATAGCGGACCTGTGGGTGCGGGAAATCGAGGAGGGCATCGAGGGAACCGGCATCAGGGCCGGCATCATCAAGGTGGCCACCAGCGACCCCATCACCGAGCAGGAGGAGCTGATGCTGCGGGCCTCGGCGCGTACCCACCTGCGCACGGGCGTCCCCGTCACCACCCACACCCCGGCCGAGTCACGCATCGGCGAAGAGCAGGTGCGCATCCTCAAGGAGGAGGGCGTTGAGCCCCACAACATATACGTGGGCCACATCAACAACACCCTGATTCCCGAATACCACCACGAACTGGCCCGCCTGGGCGTATGGCTGGGCTGGGACATCAACAACCCCTTCGGGCGGCCCAACCTTCCGGCATGGCAGGACCGGACCGATTACCTGAAGGAGCGGCTGGACGAGGGTCTCACCGCCAATATGATGCTGTCCCACGACTGGAACATCGTCCTGTCCCGCATCGGCTCGCCGGGCATGCCCACCAGGGAGGAGAACCCCGACGGTTACCTGTGGTTGAGCCGGGCCGTCATCCCCAGGCTGATGGAAGCGGGAACGCCCCAGGGGGACATCGACCGCATGATGATCGAAAACCCCCGCCGCTACTTTGAAGGCGCGCGTCCGTAAATCTGACGGCGGGAGTCTTCAGCCGGCAGAGCGCCGGCGCGGGGCGGCCCGAGAGGGTTGCCCTTGACCCGGTCCGGTTGCATCCGCCCGCTGGCATACCGGACCGGCTTGTTATTGGGGAGACCCCTAGCCCACATACGACTCTGACGCGTAAATCAGCTCCCAGAGTCCCTCAATACCTATGCTGCCCCCCAGCTCGAAAACCCTTTCTAGTTGTTCCTGGTAGGGACCCGTCCCTTCCGGATCGGTGTGAATGATGACGTTGATGGCCAGCAGGGCGGCGTTGTCCTCCTCGGAGGCGCCGTCTTTGACCCAGTCCAGTTCGAGAACCCTCCTTGCCAGGTCCTGGCCCTGGTCCTCCTCCCAGATAGCGGCCAGCAGCCTTGCGGCTTCGTTCTCCTCCTCCCAGTTCAATCCGTCAACGACCCATCTCATCCCGAGGACCCTCTCGACCAGGTCCGTTCCTTCTCTGTCCTTAGTGATAACTCTGCCAAGACCCTGGGGCACCCCGCTGTGGCCATTTCCCCTGGCCCAGTCCAGGTCCAGGAAAAGCAGGGCGGCCTGCGGGTTCTTCACTGTGAGCCGATGCAGCGACAAAAGGAATGTTTCCGAGTACCCTTGCGTCTCCCATAGATAAGCCAGTCGTTCGGCCACCTGATCACTGGAGACCACAATTTCGTGAAAATAGGCCATCTGCCGCCGGCCGGTGGTGGTCAACTCCGGGGCTGCCCAGGGACGGTCAATCAGCTCTTCAGCAATGGCCGGATGGTTGGACCAAATATCCAGCAACTGTTCTCCGGCCGCTTCCTCGTGGCGATTACCGGGCTCGGTCACCCAGCCGGGGAATGTATCGGGATTCAAACCGGTTACTTCCCTGACCCTGGATGCCGTGGGCGACTCCAGGTATCTCTCCTTGTAGATGGACGTGAGCCGGTCCCTGATCTCATCGGTGATTCCGCCGGCCAGTTCCCGGTCTGCCAGCAGTCGGTCCAGCTGCCGGGGCTCGGTACTGCGAAGCTCCAGGATGAAACGCAGGGCCCATGCGTCCGGATTCTGGTAGGTATCCAGAAAGGGCATTGCCAGGAGCTTCAGCGCCAGCGCCCGGTCCACTTGAGCCAGTTCGATGATGTTCTCCATGACGACAAGCTCGACGCCGTCGTAGTGTCGTTGCATCCACTGCTTGCCTACCAACCCATCGAACACGACCGGCATCGCCTGCGCGGTATCTACCAGGATGAGCATTTTCCGGCGTTCCAGGGTCAATTTCCGGCCTGCGGGGGTTGACTCCTCACTTTCCGGAACGTAGGCAATACCATCGTCCACCCAGGGGAGTGAGCGAATTCTGGAACCGGCATCGGGCAGGAATATTTCCAGGTACTTGACGGGTATTTCTCCCGCCAACTCGTCCGTGATGGGTGTGCCCTGCCCTTCGAACGGCACTAAAGTATCGAGATAGCCCGGGTGGATATCCGCAGCCGTCTGCAGGTATTGCAGGGCTTCGAAGTCGTTGTATTCCACCTCGTAAAGGAAAGGCATCGCCGCAAGACGCGCCGTTGCATGCTCGTTGGCCAGGGCCAGGGATGCCAGGGCTTCCAGCGCCCGGATTGCGCGGTCCGATTCAGGGGGAAGAAGCTGGTGTTCCGCCCTCGCAAGGCTGAGAAAGACGGCAGGAGCGCCGGTCTCCAGTTCACGCAGAATAGCCAGCGCCCGCTGTTCCTGAAGACCATCCAGCCCGTCCTGCACCCAGGGCAATGTATCTGCCGTTGGTGGCGGTGTGGGCGTGGCTGTAGGTGTAGGCGCCGGGGTTGCCGTCGGCTCCGGCGTAGGCGCAGGCGCAGGCGCTGCTACGACGGCAGGTTTCGTTGGCGTGGGCATGGGCGCAGGCATCGGGGACGCGCCGGCGGCAGGTACAGGGATGGCGGCCGGTCCGGAAGGCTGAATCCCGGGTGGCGAAGCGCTTACCAATTGCGGCGGTGCGCCCGGTTGGGCCCGGTTCGCAGCGGAGGTGGCGGGAGTTGCTGCCTGGGCTGGGACACTTGGGTTAGCCGAAGCAACGGTGGGAACGGTGGGAACCGCCAGCGCAGCAGGCGTATTCACCTCCGTTGGAGCAGTCTCGGGCTCGGTACAGGCCAAGATGAAGAGAACCGGAAAAATCGCCAGGATCAGGGAGACGGTACGCAAAATCAGACACCTTTCTGGAATGTGGAGCGCAGTTGCCGGTTATTGGTCAGGCCGGTCGCGCCGCTACGGGGGACGGCAGTCGCCGGCAAAGGCCTTGACTGGGGTAAAACGCGATCGCCGGAGGGCTCGACATTACATTCATTGGCATATTAGTGGTCAAACTGCTTTGAAATGATGGATGGCGCCTGTCTATCGCCATTCCTGTGTGAACCTGATCTTACAAGTTGCGTCGAGGTTCCCGCCTGCGCGGGAACGACAGTTTAGCCCCAACCCATCAATACAATCTGGTTGATCTATTAGGGGTTGTCGTCAAATTGAAAATTGAAGTTTCTCAGCCTACCATTTCGTCGTTCCCGCGAAGGCGGGAACCTCGCCGGCTGTAGTCAAGATTT
>JAPPJA010000099.1 GCA_028874675.1 Chloroflexota bacterium | reverse complement strand
ACCTCGCGGACCACCGCCTGCTCCATGGTCTCGTCCTGCTCTACGAACCCCCCGGGAATCTGCCAGTTGCCCCGGCCTCGTCGGGAGGCGCGGCGCACCAGGAGCAGCTTGCCGTCCCTGACGACGGCCCCTCCGACGCCCAGGTTATAGCGGGTGTTGTAACGTTCCGGTGGCGGCATATGCTGACCTCCCAAGGTTGCCAGGGCGTAATTTGTCCGGTACTTCTGCGTAAATTGCCGGGGGCGAGAGAACGGCTCTCACCCCGAAATCTCCAGGTTTCCGAAGGTCACCGTACCCACTATTACGAGTTCTCCTTCCGCGGCGTCGGGCGACGGGTTGGCGCGTTTGTCCTGGACATCGCCAAAGTGGGCGTTGACACCGTCAATGTTGACGCGCCAGGCGGCCGGAACCCTCAGGTGCAGTCCGCCAAAGGTTAGGTTGACTTCCAGGCGTACTTCACCGGCGGGCAGTGTTGCGCCCCGCAGGTCAAGAGTCAGGCTTCCAAAGTTGGCTTCGACCTCGCCGCCCGGAAATTCCCGGCCAGCGTAGCTCTCCTCGATGCTGGCAAACACCGCCCGCCACGAGTCGCCGGCGCTGGTGCGAGATACTGTTGTGCCCTCGATGGTCGTCCCGGATTGGCGCATGCGGTTTCGGCGACCCCGGCGGCCCAGCAGGATGGACAGTCCCACTATCACAATCAGGGCTGGCCAGATTACCGAGAAATCCCATTGCCACAAGTCCAGGGCCGACAGCTGGAAACCGATGCCCAGCAACAGCATGACGATGGGCCAGACCCGGAAGCGGAAGCCTCCGGATACCAGGTCCCAGAGTCCCCATACTATCAGCAGGACCGGCCACCACGTTTTGACAAAGTCCCAGCCCCAGTCCAGGTTGACCACGTTGGTATTGCTCAGCAGCAGCAACGCCCCGACGGCCACCAGGACGGCGCCGATGATATAGCGGGAGCTTCCACGGGATGATTTCATAGTGATGTTACAACCATGCAAGTTCTTCCGTTGTGGAGCCGCAACCCCTTGTTAATGCTGTAATTGGGACCGATTCCAGTGAAGGTTCCACGGGCAAGTGGCGCCAACCTTCCCTTTGTGGGCGGGCATTGAAACCCGCCCCTGCCTCGGAGAATCCTGGCCGGGTTCCTTTCGTCCGTTCCCGCTGATCGCGGCTATTGCATTTGGAGGACTTGACAGCAACGAAAAATCCCTGCAGGTTCGCAATTCCCGTCTGCACGGGAACTACGGGTGTGCCCCAAAGCTGAAATGCGACTGCCCTTACCCGTCGCGCCTATGCCCTCGCTGGCACGGGCAGGCCTGGCACGTTAACCGGAACGTGGCCGAGGGTGTGGCGAGTGGTATAGAAGAGGGTCTTCCAGTCGTCGCCGCCAAAGGCCATGTTTGTGGTGCTGGCCTCCCCGTGTACGATGATGCCCAGGTGCCTGCCGGTGGAGTCCATTACCCAGATGCCCCCGGAGCCGCCGCAAAAGACGTTCCCCTCGGAGTCCACCTTCATGCCGTCGGGGTTGCCCTCCCGTTCGCCGCCCAGGTCGCAAAAGACGCGGTCGGTGGCAATCAGGGGCATGCCGTTGGGCTCCAGGTCGAAGGCCCGGATGTGCCGGCGACGGGTGTCGTTGATGTAAAGGACGCTCTCGTCCGGGGACAGGGCCAGCCCGTTGGGACGGCTGAAGTCCCACACGATCAGGGTGATGGTGCCCAGGTCGGGGGTCACGTGATAGACGCCATTCCAGTCCAGGTCCATTCCCGGGGCCGGAAACCCTGGGTCGGTAAAATAGATGTCTCCCTTTGAACTGACAATGACGTCGTTGGGACGGTTCAGCCGGCGGCCCCGGTAGTTGCTGGCCACGACGGTGATGCTGCCGTCGGGTTCCAGGCGGGTAACGCGGCGGGTCAGGTGCTCGCAGGCCAGGAGACGGCCGCTGGGGTCGCGGGTCAGGCCGTTGGCCCGGTTAGTGGGTTCCAGGAACAGGCTGACCCCGTCCTGGGCAGACCATTTCATCCGGCGGTTGTTGTGTATGTCGCTGAACAGCAGGTAGCCGCCTTCGTGCCACCACAGGGGGCCTTCGGCCGGGCCGTTCTCACCGCCGTAGCCGCTGCTCAGCTCGGTGACAGGGGCAGTGGACGACACTACCTTTTCAAGGTCAGGGGACATTACTTCGATGGGCATGGTTTTCCTCCTTAGCTTAAGAGTATCGGTGTTCCCGGTGGCCCTTGTCCAAAAGGCCGCTTAATAGCAGTTGGGTTAAGACCCGTCGTTCCCGCGAAGGCGGGAACCTCGACCTGAGCGAGCCTATGCGGATCCTCGTGGTCCAACTGCATTGAAATGATGGATGGCACTTGTCTATCGCCATTCCTGTGGGAAACTCATCCTACAAGTTGCTCCGAGGTTCCCGCCTGCGCGGGAACGACGGTTTAGCCCCAACCCATCATTACAATCTGGTTGAACTACCAGGAAATAATCTCCTCATAGAGGTCCTTCCAGCCTGGATTAGTATCTTCAATCAGCCGTAACTTCCAGCCACGATTCCACTTCTTTAACCGCTTTTCTCTGGTGATTGCACTCTCCATGTTATCGTGCATTTCATACCAAACCAGGTCGTGGATCTGGTAGTTGGCTGTGTGCCCTTTGACAAAGTCGCTTTTGTGTTGCCATACCCTCTGTTGTAGGTTGGAAGTAACTCCGATATAGATGGCGCCATTGGGTCTGCTGGCCAAAATGTAAACGCAGGGATTCCGTACTTGCACTCGCTGCCTCAACAATACTTTCGGGGCTCCCGCCTGCGCGGGAGTGACGGGGTTGCCCCGAAACCGGATATGTGATCGCCCCGACTACCCGCTCTTCAGGTAGGGAAGGGAGGGCTAGCCCACCGAAATCTGCTACCGGTCAGTGGGCACGGGAATCCCTGCAACCTTTATCGGCACGCTGCCCAGGGTGTTGCGGGTGGTGAAGAACAGGGTTTTCCAGTCTGCCCCGCCCATGCACAGGTTGGTGGTGGCCTCCTGTCCGTGGACTACCGTGCCCAGGTGCTTGCCGCTGGAGTCGAGAATCCACAGGCCGCCGGAACCGCCGCAATAGACGTTGCCCTCCACGTCCACCTTCATGCCGTCCGGCACGCCGGGCCGGTCGCCCCTCAGGTCCGCGAATACCCGGTCTGAGGAAAGGGCAATGCCGCCGGTGGGAAGCACGTCGAAGGAGCGGATGTGGCCGCGGCGGGAGTCGTTGACGTACAGAATGCTTTCGTCCGGGGAGAAGGCCAGGCCATTGGGCAGGGTGAAGTCGGCCACCAGCAGGGTCATGGTTCCCAGGTCAGGGGAGACCCGGTACACGCCGGAGATGGTCTGTTCCCACTGGTTAGCCACCCGGGGGAAGGTCCAGGGGTCGGTGAAGTAAATGCTGCCGTCGGACTTGACGATAACATCGTTGGGGCGATTCAGCTGACGACCCTGGAAGCTGTTGGCGATGACGGTGACCCGTTCACCGTACCGGCTCAGCCTCGCCACCCTACGACCGTCATGCTCGGCGGAAAGAAGCCGGCCCTGAAGGTCACGGGTCAGGCCGTTGGCGCGGTTGGTCCCTTCGGTATGGACCGTCACTCCCTCGCCTTCGGCCCATTTCATGCGGCGGTCGTTGTGAATGTCGCTGAACAGCAGGTAGTTGCCCTCGTGCCACCACAGGGGGCCCTCAGCCGGTCCGTTGGCGCCGCCGTACCCAGCGCCCAGCTCCCTGATTTCAGCGTTCAGGTCGATGATTTGCTCCAGTTCCGGAGCCATCTGTTCTATTGGCATGTTGACGTCCTCCAGTCGCTCAAGTTTGGTTCCGGCCACGGCTGGGGACGACAGTTCCCGCCGCGGCTCCCCGGCATTATACGAGATAGCCGCGCTATATTCATGCGTAAGCGGCCATTGGAGTGGACCCGCCGGAGTTTGCGCGCCAGCGTCGGGGACGGCTGTGGTCGTACCGGCGTACCCGGCGTTGCCGTGAGAACCGTGCCTGCGCTTCCGGAGATGCCGTTCGGACTGGATTGCAGCGACAAGGTTTGGCAGGGTTCCCGATTTTTGGTCAAATTTGGGCATTGTTCACCTTGCGGCGTTGATTGACAATGCGGTTTAATGGTTGGACTAAGGCAGAAGGAAGGTGAGGAGCAGGGCGCCACAGAAGTTAACCGGATGCGAAGCTCTGCCGCAGGTTGTGAGGCTGCCAGAATCGAGAAGAAGGGAGGTGGCAGAAGATAGATAGCATGCTCGACCCATTCAGAGGTCAACCGCCCGGCTAGCCTGGGTGGAGAAAGTGGAAAATATCCGCGGGGCATGGCAGCAGACTGAATTGCCAATCCAGAGGATGGCGGGTCGCTGGCAGGAGGCAAGCCCGTGAGTACGATCCAGAGTCCGGCAAACAACTCGAGGAATATTCAACAGTTTTTCATTTATCCGGTCCGCGCCTCCATATTGAGCCGCTGGCCATTACCGGACAAGACCGCCGCTCCAGCTCATCCTGCGCCTGGCTTTCCCCTCCAACGCCTCTGATACAGGCCTCAGTTCCCCAGTGCCCCCAGGTCCGCAAGGACCCGCCTTGCATAAATCGCCCGCCCTTCCAGGCTGAGGCGACTGAAACAACACACCTGTTGAATAGCGATAAGGAGTGGCACGATATGGTAACTCGCATAAGTAACGACCTTCAGGAACGTTTGCGGAAGGCCGAAGAGGCCGAAAACGCGGTAACCCGCCTTGGCAACCTGGCCGCCGAGGCCCCGGTGCTGCGGCAGGAACTGGCCCGCGCCCAGCGGCAGCAGGGCTGGGACCGCGCCCGAAAGAACGCCATGGAAGAATGCACCCGCAGGATGGAGAACGTGTACGAAAAGCAGGCTCGGGTGCCCCAGCTGCTGGAAGAAGTATCCACCATGGTCTCTTCCCTCTACCTGCTGTTCAAGGAAATCGACGCCCAGCGCAGGGAAGCCCTGGAGCAGATGGCCATTGTTGACCGGGTGGACTACGAGGCCGAGCTTACCGACATGGAAGCGGAACAGGAAGCCATGGGCCGCGACCCCGGGACCGTTGAATACCTGGTGGCGTCCCGTCACGGCTATGCCCGGGTCAAGAA
>JAPPJA010000402.1 GCA_028874675.1 Chloroflexota bacterium | reverse complement strand
GGGTGTACCTTAGGGAACCCAGCGACATGGCCGAAAAAGGTGAACCCCAGATCTTCGTGGAGGGAAAGGGGTGCCAGGTTACCGACGCCGTTGGCAACACCTACATCGACGCCATGTCCGGGCTTTGGCTCAAGAACGTGGGCTATGGCCAGAAGGAGATTGCCGACGCCGCCTACGAGCAAATGCTCAAAATCACCTACATGCCAATGGGGACTACGACGGAACCCACGGTGATGCTGTCCGAGAAGATTGCTTCAATGATGCCCGGAGACCTCTCCCGCTGCTTCTTCACCAGTGGCGGTTCGGAGTCGGTGGAAACGGCCCTCAAGCTGTCCCGTGCCTATTTCAAGCGAATCGGAGAGCCACAGCGGACCAAGTTCATCAGCCGCAAAGACTCGTACCACGGGGCCACCATGGGCGCCCTGGCGCTGGGCGGCAATTTCCTATACCCCAAGGATGACTACGAACCGTTGATGCCCAATTCCTTCCATGCTCCCCAGCCCAACTTTTACCGCTGCGAGTTCAATAGCAGCACTCCCGAAGAGTGTGGACAGCGGTGCGTGGACGCTATTGAGAACATCATCAGGTTCCAGGGGCCCGAGACCATTGCTGCGGTGGTTGCCGAACCCGTTTCCAGTCCCCTGGGCGCGGTTGTGCCGCCGGACAATTACTGGCCACTGCTGCGGGAAGTGTGCGACAAGTATGGCTGCCTGCTGATTGCCGATGAAGTCATCACCGGATTTGGGCGCACGGGCAAATGGTTTGGCTGCGACCACTGGGGGATTACACCCGACATGATGACGGTGGCCAAGGGCATAACCAGCGGGTACATCCCCATGGGCGGGACTATTCTTCGCAAGCCCATTGCCGACGCCTTCGTGGGAAGCCCCAAGGCCGCCTTCCGGCACGTAATCACTTTCGGCGGGCACCCGGTGGCGGCTGCCGCCTCTCTCAAGAACCTGGAAATCATGGAACGGGAAGGCATGGTGGAAAATTCCGCCACCATGGGCAGGTACCTGCTGGATGGTATGGAAGAGCTGAAGGATAAGCACTCCATTATCGGCATGGTCAGGGGCCTGGGCCTGATGTGCGGCATGGAGTTGGTCAAGGACCGGGAGACCAGGGAGCCCTTCCCGGCCGACGCCAACCTGGGCCCGCGCTTGACCCAGGGCTTTGCGGACCGGGGCCTGTTTCTCCGGGGCGGCGATGTTATGAACATTATGCCTCCTCTCTGTGTAACTTCGGGCGAGGTGGAGGAGATAATCTCCACTATGGACGAAGTTATCGGCCAGGTGGCTTCCGAATTGGGCACCTAGAAAGATCGCGCTGGAAACGGACCTTGTTGCAGATGTCTTACTTCCTGGCTTATAGGGGCCTCTCCCAAGGATTGTTCCTGGCCAAGGCATACGGTGGCACTCAGGAGACCAAATGACAGCCAGTTCATTAAACGGCGAGAGCATCGTTTTTTTCAACGGGGAACTGGTGGCGGAAAGAGACGCAGGTATTCCCATTCGAGACCGGGGCTTCATCTATGGGGATGCCGTATTCGACGCCACACGCACGTTTAACGGCAAGACCTTCCGGTTGCGTGACCACATCAATCGGCTTTACAACTCCCTCCGGTATTTGCGCATAGACCCAGGTATAACTCCGGAGGAGATGGAACGGTGGTCTCTGGCCGTTGTGAACCACAACTATCCGCTGCTGCCTGCCGGCCAGGATATGTGGGTTATGCAGCGAATCAGCCGGGGAGTGGAATCGACGGAACCGGGCGCCGTAATGCGTCCGACGGTACTGATCGAAAGCCACGCTATCCCCTTCGCCCGCCGCGCGTCCCTGTACCGTGAGGGTGCCAGCGTGGTAACTCCCTCGGTGCCGCGGATCCCGCCCCGGTTCGTCAGCCCCCGGGCCAAAACCCACAACTATCTGAACCTGGTCATGGGAGACCTGGAAGTTCAGGACACCGACCCAAACGCCTGGGCGGTGCTGCTGGACGAATCGGGCAACCTCACTGAAGGCAGGGGCAGCAACATCTTCCTGGTCAAGAATGGAACGGTGGCTACACCCCAGGGTCGATTCGTTCTGGAGGGAATCACGCGAGGGGTGGTGATGGAGTTGGCAGCCGGCCTCGACCTCCCAATGGAAGAAACCGACCTGGACCTGTTCGATGCCTACACCGCCGACGAGGCCTTTCTCACTTCCACCAGCTTGTGCATTTGTCCCATCAGCCAGGTCAATGGAGCAAGGGTCGGGGATGGCGGTGTGCCCGGGCCCATTACCCGGCAGTTAATGGCCGCGTTCAGCGACCTGGCGGGCATGGACTACGTGGGCCAATACCTGGCCCACTTGCCCTCATAATATCGAAGCTTGTTATTACTACAGGCAGCAGGGAGGTCACAATGCCTGATGAACTGGAACGAATTGTTGAATCCTCTGAAGCGGAATGCCTGGCCTCCGGGTTTGTTTTCACGGAGGGCCCCTTGTGGCACCCGGACGGTTACTGGCTGTTCGTAGATGTGCGCCGGGAACCGGGGGCCATTTTCAAGTTGATTCCCGGTGGCGAGCCGGAAATCTACCGTGAGCCCAGCAATGGTTCCAACGGCCTTACTTTCGACCTGCAAGGCCGACTGATTATGTGCGAGGGCGATGGACGCCGCATGAGTCGCCGGGAGCACGATGGCTCCATCGCTGCGCTGGCCGAGCAGTGGGACGGAAAGCGCCTCAACCGGCCCAATGACGTGGTGTGCCACTCCGACGGCAGCATCTACTTTACCAACCCCGGGGGACGGGTCCCTCCCGAAGAGCGGGAGATAGACTTCAGCGGAGTTCACCGTATAGCTCCCGACGGGACCGTAACTGCCGTGGTAACCGACACCGAATACCCCAACGGCCTGGCATTCTCACCGGACGAAAGCATTCTCTACGTCACCAACACCCGGGAGCGCATGTATATCGCGGCGTATGATATGCAGGCCGACGGCGGCGCAGCCAACGGGCGGGTCTTTGCCGACATGTCCTCGGATGAACCCGACGGCGTGCCTGACGGTATGAAGGTGGATTCAGAAGGCAACCTTTACAGCACGGGACCGGGCGGTTGCTGGGTGTTTGGCCCGGACAGCGCCCTCCTGGGCATTATTCGGCTGCCCGAATTTCCGGCCAACTGCGCCTGGGGCGGGCCGGACAACCGGACCATGTTCTTCACCGCCCGTACATCGGTTTACACCCTGCGTATGCGTATCCCCGGAATTTCGCCGTGGCGGGGGAGTTAGCGCTTACCCATCACCGCGTACGGCTCTGCCCGGTAACGGTAAAACCCATCCTTGGCACGCGCTGACACGATGACCGCACTGCTTCCATCATCTGCGGGCCCTTGGTCAGTAGTCTCAGGTGGCATGCATGATCTACCTTCTAGTAGCGGTGGGCGGCGCCGCAGGTTCAGTAATGCGGCTGGCTGTGGGCCGGGCCGCCATCGGCCTGCTGGGAGCCGGCACCATCTGGGGAACTCTGTTCGTAAATGTAACCGGGTCATTCGCGCTGGGATTTTTCCTCGCCTGGACCCTTCAGCGCGGAGAAGTCTCCGCCGACCTTCGCGCCATGATCGCCATTGGATTGCTGGGGGGCTACACCACTTTCTCAACCCTCAGCTATGACACTATCAGGCTGCTGGAAACCGGTGAAATTGCCCGCGCAGGACTGAACATTGCGGCCAGCCTGATCGTGGGGCTGGCAGCGGCATATGCCGGAGTTCTGGCCGGCCGCGCCCTGACGTGAACGCCTTGGACAAGTCCTTGTTACCGCCAATCACCGATGTTACACTGGGTTGTGAAATGCTTCACCAACCTGTCACTCCTGTCCACTGACCCTTCGCAACCCTCCAGCGACCAGACCCGCACCGACGGGAATTTTCCACAGGGGCCGGGCAATGAGCAACCTGATTATTCACCAGAAGCCTGAAACCAAGTTCGATCACCTCATAGTCGCCTTCGCCGGGTGGCCCGATGCCGGCGAAAGCGCTACTTCCACCATCAAGTACATGCTCCGTCAGCTGGAAGCAGTCAAGATCGCCGAAATCGACCCGGAGGAGTTCTACGATTTTTCCCAGGAACGTCCTCGCTCCTACCGCACCCGCGACGGGCGGCGTCGGGTGCGCTGGCCGGCTAACGAGTTCTACAGCTGGCAGGCGCCCAGACCGCTAGCGGAAGGGTCGTCGAAGGGGGCCCTGTTCTTCATCGGTGTTGAGCCAAACCTGAAGTGGCGGACCTTTTCGGAAACTATTGCCAACCTGGCTCTTGACCTCGGCGTAAAGACCGTAGTCCACCTTGGGGCGCTGCTGGATGCCGTGCCCCATACTCGGCAGGTGAAGCTTACCGGTTCGTCCACTCAACCACTGTTCCAGGAAGCGCTTCAGTCTTCCAACATCGGCAGTTCCAATTACCAGGGTCCCACTGGCATCAGCACGGCGGTTATGGAGACCTGTACCAAAAAGGGAATGAGCTACGCCTCCCTCTGGGGCCATACCTCTCACTATCTACAGGCAGCGCCCAACTACCGGGTCTGCCACACACTGGCCGAGCACATTTCCAGGATGCTTAAACTGCCCGTGGACTTGAAGGAACTGAGGTCTGCCGCGGAGAACTTCGACATGGAAGTGGTGCAGGCCATTGACAAGGACGAACAGCTGGCGAACTACGTGCGCAAGCTGGAGGACCGCTACGACGAAAGCCAGATTGAAACTCCCATGCCTGAACCTGCGGACGTGGTAATGGAACTGGAACAATTCCTCAGGTCGGAGCAGCGCCGCAATATGGGCGGCGCCGGTTAGAGGCGCCGGCCTGGCACACGTGGGCCGGGCCCGGTTTCCCGCCCTGCGGCCGGCAGCCAGCAAGAATCAGCAATGTGGCGGAGTTGACGGGTGACCACAACTTCCGAAAAGGCCAGCAAGCCTGAAACCGCGAAAAGGACTACAAGGCAGTCTTCCGGCAGCCCGAAACCCAGAAGGGTTAAGCCACGAATGCCGGTGGAAGAAGCCATACGGCTGATGTCCGAGGCGTATGGGCCCTTTCCGGAAGAGCCGCGCCTGGACCCCATTCACGAACTTACCTTCACAATCCGGGCCAGACGAGCCGGCAC
>JAPPJA010000283.1 GCA_028874675.1 Chloroflexota bacterium | reverse complement strand
CCCTGGCCTGCGACCTCTTCGCCACCACCATCGCCAACAACGCCTTCGGCGTGCTGTTTCTCAATCCACCGTATGACTGGGACAAGGAAGACAAGCGGGTGGAACACGCCTTTTTGACACACACCACCCGCTACCTGGCCGAGGGCGGGCTGCTGCTGTTCATCGTGCCGAAGCAGCGACTCGCCGTCTCCGCCCGTTACCTCTCCTCCCACTACCGGGACATCCGGTGCTGGGCATTCCCGACTCCTGAAAGGGAGGTCTTCGACCAGGTGGTGCTGGCAGGAAGGCGCAAGTCGGAGCCCAGCCCCGACCCCTACGCCGAGGAGCAGGTCAGGGGCTGGTCCTTCGGCGAGCCTGAGGAGTTCTCCCCCCGGCCCTACCCGGTGTACGACCCCGTGGTGACGCCCACCGGGGACATCCTCTTCGCCACCCGCACCGTGGACCCGCTGGCGGCGGTGTCCGAGGCTCGGAAGACGGGCCTGTGGGCCAGCCAGGAGGTGAAGGACTCCCTGTGGCCCGCCGTGGACCGACGCACCCGGCCCCTGATGCCCCTCCGTCGCGGCCACCTGGCCATGCTGGTGGCGGCGGGCTTCCTGGACAACCTGGTGCTGGAGGCCGACGGGCAGCGCATCCTGGTCAAGGGCCGCACCACGAAGGAGATGGTGCTGGCCGAGGAGACGGAGAACACCGAAGTCTACCGGGAACGGCTCAGGACCACCGTGGTGGCCCTGGACCTGGACGGCGGCGAGATCACCGACATCGCCGCCTAGATTTCCAACAACTTCCGCAATGACGGCAGCAACGCCAGCCGCATCACGAAGGCCCGACGGTGTCACCCACCGTCGGGCCTTCGCTTTTCCCCGGCACAACCCCACGCACCCACACAACCAGGAGAACGCAATGAACCTATCAGGTTTCATCGACACATTCAAAGAGTCCATCGCCCGCCGGGTGGTGGAGTCCTACCCGCCCCTGTACCGGCCCTCGGAAACCCCGGTCAAGCTGCCCCGGCTGCTGCGCAAGCCGATGGGCGGCCAGGAGGACGCCATCAAGGGAACGGCCCTCTCCCTCCAGGCCCACCGCGGCACCACCGTCGTCGGCGAAATGGGTACGGGTAAAACGTTCATCGGGGCCGCCGCCGCCCACGTCGCCGGGTTCCGGCGGGTGTTAATACTCTGTCCACCGCACCTCACCCGAAAGTGGAAGCGGGAGGTGGAGGATACGGTGCCCCAGGCCCGTGCTGCCATCGTCGCCTCCATCACCGACCTGGAACGGCTGAGGCTGTCGGTGGGTCCCGCGCCCCTCTTCGCCATCATGTCCCGCGAGCGGGCCAAGCTGTCCTACCGCTGGCAGCCGGCCGTGATCCAGCGATGGGCCGCAGTGGGTGGCAGGCTGGTGCGGGACGAGCAGACCGGCGAACCCTTCCAGGTCCCCTGCTGCCCCACCTGCCACGCCCAAGTGGTGGACCGGGACGGGGTTCCCCTCACCTACGAGGAACTCTCCCGCAAGCGCCGGGACTGCGACCTGTGCCGGTCCGCCCTGTGGCAGGCCGACGGGTCCGGCCCCAAAAGGTATCCCCTTGCCGACTACGTGAAGCACCGGATGAAGGGCTTCTTCGACCTGATGGTGGCGGACGAGGTGCATGAATTTAAGAGTCGCGGCTCGGCCCAGGGCATCGCCGCCGGGGTGCTGGCCGAGGCCTGCGGCAAGTCCCTCATCCTTACGGGAACCCTGACCGGCGGCTACGCTTCGACGCTCTTCCACCTGCTCTACCGCTTCTCGCCGGACATCCGGACCGAGTTCGGCAGGTCCGAGGAGGGGCGCTGGATACAGCGCTACGGGTTCCTGGAGCAGACGGTGCGCCACGCCGATGACGGAGACTCCTTCGAGGACGGGCGCAACAGCCGCCGCAAGGGGTACCGCAAGACGGTCAGGGAAAGGCCCGGCCTGGCGCCCTCGGCCCTGTTCCACCTGATCGGCAACAGCGTATTTCTGCGCCTCTCCGACGTGGCCTCGGGGCTGCCCCCCTACGAGGAGCAGGTGCTGCTGTCGGGGATGGACCGGGAGCCGGACCACACCGGCTTCTCCCAGCGCAAAGCCTACGACCTGGTATTCGCCACCCTGCGGCAGGCGCTGGCGGCGGCGTTGCAGAAGGGTTCCAAGCGGCTGCTGGCGACCTACCTGCAAACCCTGCTGGCCTATCCCGACGGCTGCACCCGGGGCGAGACGGTCTTCGACCCGCAGACGGGCAACGTGCTCATCCAGATGCCGCCGTTGTCGGAGGACAAGCTCTACCCGAAGGAGCAGGCGCTGGTTGACCTGGTGGCGGCGGAACGACTGGCGGGGCGCAAGGTGCTGGTCTACGCCACCCACACGGGCACCCGGGACATCACCGAGCGGATGGAGCAGTTCCTGACCCGGCACGGGTTCCGGGTAGCGGTGCTGAAGGCCGACTCGGTGGCCCCGGACCGCCGCGAAGCCTGGGTGGAGGAACGGGTCAAGGAGGACGTGGACGTGCTCATCTGCCACCCCCGCCTGGTGCAGACCGGCCTGGACCTGGTGGATTTCCCCACTATTTGCTGGCAAGAGGTGGATTACAGCACCTACGTCATGAGGCAGGCGTCGCGGCGCTCCTGGCGCATCGGGCAGAAGAGGCCGGTGAAGGTGGTGTTCATGGCCTACCGGAACACCCTCCAGGCCGACGCGCTGAAGCTGGTGGCCAAGAAGCTGCAAAGCTCCCTGGCGGTCGAAGGGGAACTGCCCGAGGACGGGCTGGCCGCCTTTGGGGACGACGGGGACGACCTGATGCTGGCCCTGGCTAGGCAGATCGTCAGCGGCGATGAAGCCGACGCCGATGGCGAGTCGGTGGAGGACGCCTTCGCCCGGGCGCGGGACGCCGAGGCCAGCGCCGAGGAGTTCCTGGTGGATGAGGACTGGAAGACGGTGCAGGTAGAACCGGAGGCCGTCGCGGTCAATGGGAACGGACATCACGCCCACAGCCACACCGCTGACACCATCCTGCCCGCTGTCGAGCTGGTGGCGGTCAACGTTCACCACAACGAACCCGCTGAAGGGCAGCAGTCCCTGTTCTCCTGGGCCGAGTTCCTGGCCGAGGAACCGGCCCAGCCCAGGGGACGCAACGGCAAGGCCAAGCCCGCCGCCGCCGCCTCCCTGTTCCAGTGGGCGCTGGACAAGGAACAGGGACAGGAACGGGAGAAGGAGCCGGTGGGCGCCGGACGCTAGACCGCAAGGGCACACGGAGGGGCCGCCGCTGATACAGCGGCCCCCCGCATCTCGCAACACAACCCAAACGCAACTGACGCAAGGAGAAAAATCATGGCACGCATCTTTGTCTATGACGACCGCGAGTTCCCTGACCCGGACCCCGAAATGAGCGTCGAGCAGGTGAAGTCGGTGTTGGCCGACTTCTACGGCGAAATCGCCAACGCCTCGGTGAAGGAGACCGCTCGCGGCGAGGACACCATCTTCGAGTTCCAGCGGCGGGTGGGCACCAAGGGCGCCTGCACCGCCGCCAGCAAGTAGGGAGGCAATCAGATGGACAACCAGACCCTGGCCGGTCTGCTGGCGGCGGTGCCTCCGGCGGACCTGCGAATCGTCGAGCTCACGGCGGAGCTCACCCTTCCCGACGGCACCCTGGACCTGGACGCGGCGGCGGACCGGCAGGCCGAGGTGGAACTGGCCTGCGCCCAGGCCCAGGACTACGCCGCCGCCACCCGGCGGCTCCTGGGAGCGATGAAGTGGCAACTGCGCCCCCGCCGCTCCTGAGCGACCTGGCCGGTCTGCTCCTGCGGCGTCCGCCGTCGCTGCAAGAGTTGATTGCCCGGCTGGGCTGCGCCGAGGACTACGCCTGGTTCACCGCCCTGGTGCGCCGCCTCTTTCCCGAGGAGGCGGAGGCGGCGCTGGCCACCAACGATGTGGGCGCGAAGCTGGAAAACTTCGCCCGGCTGTTCCAGGACCGCCACTTCCCCCTCTACGCCCCCTTCATCGAGTTCTTCGCCGAGGAGGGGGAGGACCCGCCCTTCACCTGGCTGCGCCGGGGCATCCCCTTCCAGCTGATGGGCTTCGGTTACGACGGCCTCCACGAGATGTGGGACGGCTACCGGGAGGGCATTTCGGCCCTGGCGCTGCTGGCTGAACCTCCCGACGCCTGCTACGACGAACCGGGAGGGCTGCGTACCGCCTGGCTGGAGTGCGCCGCCCAGCGCATCTCCCAGGAGACGCTGGAGCGGATTCCCAAGGGCGGCGTTCCGTTGGAGGTCCTTACCGAAGCGGTGCTGGAAACCGAGTACGCGGGCGCTGCCCTGGCCGCCGCCTGGGTGCGGGCCGAGACCGGCAACTTCTTTCTCGATCACAACTACGAGGATGGCGATTACGACGGCTTCTGCGACCCCTGGGAGGAGGAAATCATCCAGGAAGGAACGGAGGAATGGCGCAAGGCGGACCGGCTGATTGACTCGGTCACTGGGCTTGCCGACTGGCTGGAACAGGACCTGCCCACCCGATTCGCCGAAATGCTGGACTTCATCCTGCCCCGGCTGCCCATCCAAGAAAAGGAGGAAACCGATGATGACGACCAATGACACTCACCGGACCGAGTGGTCCCTGCCGGGCCAGGACGATGTGCCCCGGGACACCCTTCAGGCGCAGCTTGAGGTCTACCAGGAAACCGTCCTGCTGCGGGGCTTCGAGGGCGACCGCACCTGGGTAAGGACCGTCTCGGCGGACGAGATCGCCAACGTGTTCACCCGGCACCTGGGCTTCGCCTCGGGGCTACTGCCTGAAAACGCCCTCTGGTGGAGCCAGGGGGAGACCGGCCAGGTGGTGTCCCTTTGGCGCCCGCCCCAGGTCTGGCCGGTGGCCCTGCAACGGGAGGCGTTCCAGCCTCCCGCCCGGCTCCGGCTGCCCATGCCGGGGCTGGTCTTCGTCTGCTCGCCGGGCCGGGCGCCCTGGGTCTATGCCGCCCTGGAAAGGCCCAGCGACACTGACCAGAAGCTCTACCGCGCCCCGGCCTTCAACGTCTTCCGGGACGGGAGGACCTGCCCCGGCAGCCACCGCTTTCCCGAGGAGGTGGGCCGGATACCCGAATCCTTCTTCCAGTCCTTCTTCTCCCTTACCGGAGACACCAGGGAAC
>JAPPJA010000275.1 GCA_028874675.1 Chloroflexota bacterium | reverse complement strand
AGCCAACTTCAGGACCCGCAACGGGGATGAGGAGAAGGCTTTCAGACCCTTCGGCAGGCTTAGGGCGACATGACCGCTGTTCGGGGTATCAGCCTCCGTTCGAGACGCGATTGCTTTGGGGAGATGCCGGGACGGGTTGCTGGTTGGCGGAAGGAAGGGTTCCATTTCAGGTGGCATTGCACAGGGAGAACGATCGAATAGCAGTCAGGACGGGTTTCAAACCTGCCCCTACCTGCCATCAACCACGTATATCGCAACGCAACCCTGGCGGAATCCGGCTATGGAAATTCGTTACTTTAAATATTATGATACGGCCATACTTGGTGGCGTAACTCATTTCCTTAAGAGGAGGGAAGAGCATGGCCGGAAACTACACGATCTCCATTGGCACGGTGGGCGGCGGCCTGTCGTGCAGTCCTGATGGTGGCGAAAGCTGGAACCGCATCCGCAACCCCATCCCCTCGGAGTGCAACGTCCGCGCCCTGACCGTCTATCCGGATAATCCGCACCGATTGATAGCCGGCACCGACGTGGGCATTTACCGGAGCGACGACAACGGGATGACCTGGTTTGACCTGGAAGCGCCGGTGGGCGACCTGCAGGTGTGGTCGGTTACAGTGGACCCGGAGGACTCGGAAATTATCTTTGCCGGAACCCGCCCTGACGCCTTCCGGTCGCGGGACGGCGGCAAGACCTGGGACCAGCTGGCCCTGGGAGTGACGCTGCCCTGTCCGGTGGGTATTCCGCGCACCACGAACATGATCGTTGACCCGCGGGACCACCGCACGGTGTGGGCGGGCATCGAGGTGGACGGCATCTACAAGAGCCTGGACGGCGGAGACAGCTGGATACACCTGCCGGACCTGGGGCCTGACCCGTTCCACGGCGACATTCACGGGATGACCCTGCGAATCAGCGACAGCGGGACGTCGGTGCACGCCACCACGCCCTTCGGCATATCCACCAGCACCGATGAGGGCGAAAGCTGGGATCTGCACGAGTTCCCCAGGTTCCACGAGGCCGACATGCGGTCCTACTGCCGGGGCATGGCCATCAAGCCGGACGACCCGCAGGTGATGTTCGTGGGCAACGGCGACTCCATACCCGGGGTTACGGGAGCCATCCAGCGCACGACGGACGGGGGCGCTTCATGGCAGGTTGCGAACCTGCCCCAGGAACCGAACTCGGTGGTTTACTGGTTCGGCGTCCATCGTGAGGTCAAGGACGTGGTGGTAGGGGCAAGCCTCTACGGGTACGTCTATGTCAGCGAGGACGGCGGCCAGAACTGGGAGAAGTTGCAAAAGGAGTTCGGGGAGATAAGGTCGGTGGCGTTGACGCCGAATTAGGGGTTGGAGCCCGAATGTGGGCAACAGTATCAACAGCCAAGGCGGGGTCGGCAAAAGACCGGCCCCTTTTCTTTTGTGAGAATAGCCGTGATACGTAGCGGTGTCAGAGTCCTTAGTTTGACTCTATTCCGCACTACACTTATATTTACTTTGCGAGACAAGGTATTCTTGCAGAGAAAAGCATACTTCTTGCGGTTCTCTCCATTGAATCCCCCGATTGGTCCCGTTTTTTCTCCTGGCCATTGTCCTGAGTTCGTGATGCAAGGAGGGTAGCAATGAAGCCCCTGCCAATTATCGCTGGAATCGCGGTTGTTATCGTAATCCTGGCGGGTTTTGCAATCTTCCTGTTTGCGACCGGCGACGACGACAGCGAGCAAGCTGAAATCAGACTCCAGGATGAAGTGCCAACAGGCTAGACTGCCAATGCAGGAGATTCCATCGAGACTGGCGCCGAACCCTCCGTCGCCGAACCGTCGGCGCAGGAAGCCACAACTCCGGGCCAACAGCAGGCAGGAATAGTAATTTCCCCCGCCAGCAACCTGCCGGGAGGACCGGCCACCGGGGAGTTCAGCCCAGACATACCTCAGCAGGAGGGCGAAGCGCCACAGCATCCATGGCAGGCAGACGGGCTGACTGACCTGGAATCCAGAGTAGCCGGACACCTGGCAGAACTCAGCAGCATCGCTCCCGAGGCCGGTTCCGCACTGGCAGCGGCGGACTGGCTGGCCGATGAGATAACGACCCTTGACGAGGGCATCGCAGTGCCCCTGATCAAGGATATGGCCGCCAGCGATCCGGAACTGGCCCTTGCGGTCGTGAACCTTCCGTGGATCGCCGATGACGAACTGAGTGAAGAAGAACTGGCGGTCCTGGAGCGGCTAGGGGATATAGCATCCGCCCAACCGGGCCTGGCCCGAAGTCTGGCCGGTTCTCCTCTGCTGGCCGGTGAAATCAGCCTGGAGCAGGAAGCCACCGTTGCCATGGTACAGGGCGTTGCCGTTGAGGACCCAGAGCTGGCCCGGCGCATGGCGGAATCCCCCGAACTGTCCGATGGCATAGACGCAAAGGAGTTGGCGTCCTTTACCGGCAGCGAGAGCTATTTCCTGGAGCAGATTGAAGAGCAAAGCCCCGTCACCGCAGAGATTCTCAGGGGCTATGCCTGGGTCGGTGGGCGTACCAGTATTAACTTGGACGCCAATGTTTACTCCTCCCCCGGAATGCTGGCATCGCCCCTGCCGCAGGAAGACGAGTCAGAACGTTACCAGCAGTATGTCCTTGGCAACCTGGCAGAGCTTGCCAGGCTTGACTCCGAGCTGGCCCAACTCGTGGCGGGCTACCCCTGGCTGGCCGACGGAGTGACTTTTCTGGAATCCAGGATTCCCTGGACTCTCCTTTTTGTGGCAAGGAATGACATAGAAGCAGCCAGGCGCATGGCGGGGTTCCCCTGGATGGCCGAGCAACCGACCATAGACCACTTGGTGGCAATCCACCAGGCCTGGCGCCTGACGGAATACCTTCCGGCACAGGCAGATACCCTGATCAGCCAGGGCTGGTTCCAGGACGGCATTAGCGACGAAGAAGGCGCTTTGCTGAGTGTAATGGCAATGGGCTGCAACTATGAAAGTTACTGCTTGCAACTGATAGAGGGCGGCGACGTGGAGTCGAAGGCGCTGTCCAGGCCCACGGGGGACGTCAAAGTATTCGCGGTCAGCCGCGCTCCCCTGGGTGAGACGGCAGAGTTCATATTCGATGGAACACAGCTCACCATGGACGGTGCGGAGGAGCTTATGGGCCCGTCCTGGCCCAATTCGCGAGTGGTGGTGTACCTGGAACCGGAGTTCCAGTACGTGTCGGAGACCCGGGGATTGTTCGCCGGCGATTTCGTGATGATCTCGGATTCCCACCCGGGCCGATCCGAGTCTTGGGACACCCTGTTCCATGAACTCGGTCACCACTATAAGTACGCCACCCCAGCCAAATGGGTGGCTGAGGGGGTCACCAGCTTCCTGGATTCCTACATCTTCTTTGCAGCAGGGGTCGAAAGCATTAAGTACCGGTACGACCGGGCCCAGCGGTCAGTGGAAGTCGCCTGCATCCCCAATGGGCAGTCCAACATATACCAGCGAATCCTGGCCACCGAAGGCTGGACCTACGCGGAATGGCTGTGGAAGCGCGGCTGCGACTATTACCTGGGCGAGCGCTTCATGCACGCTCTCTATATGGACCTGGGACACGATATGGTAGCGGGCTCGATGCAGGAATTGCATGGCGCCCGTGCTGAACGCAAGAGGCTGACAGAAGAGGAAATCTACAACGTCTTCCTGTCCCATACACCTTCAGAAAAACGGCAGCATTTCCAAGACCTTTACACGTGCTTTCACGGGATGCCGATAGCGGGAGAGATACCGACCGCCACCGCAGACTGCGACAACCTGCCCCTGGGTCCTGGGGCAGAGGTAAGGGAACCCACCCTGTTGGTCGAGGAGTTGGCGCCCAAGCCCCAGCCGACGCCAACGCGGCCGGCCCAGGTTCTGGATGACCGGAAAACCCTGCTGGCCATAAACGAGGCCATCGACAACGAGCTCCCCTGGGAAGAAGCCGACCAGATGAACCTGCCCCTCAGCGCCTGGAAGGGCGTCTTCTTTACTGACGAGGTGGGCAACGTCACCGGGCTCAACATCAGCGGCGTCAAGATAAATGGCCCCATGCCGCCGGAGATTGGGAACCTGGCCCACCTGGAGTGGCTGACAATGACCAATGTGGGCCTGACCGGGCCGCTGCCCCCCGAGTTGGGCAATCTTACAAACCTGACCAAGCTGGAACTGGCCAGCAACCAGATTACGGGGCCGCTGCCGCCGGAGCTGGGCAACCTGGTCAACCTCGAGGAGCTGGACATGTTGGGAAATGAGGTGGACGGCCCGTTGCCTCCGGAACTGGGCAACCTCACCAGCCTGACTTACCTGGACTTTACCCAGAACAAGTTGACGGGCTCCATTCCTTCCGAGATCGGAAATCTCACAGCCCTGGATAAGCTCCTGCTGGGTAACAACCAGTTGACAGGCTCGCTGCCAGCCGAACTGGGCAACCTGGTGAACCTGACCGCTCTGAACGTCGGAACAAATCAGTTGAGCGGGGAAATACCGGCGACACTGGCAAACCTGGTCAACCTGAACGCTCTGATTCTGTTGGACTTCAGTGGCAACGAGTACACCGGCTGCATACCAGCAGGGTTGCCCGACGCCCAGCTCAGTGATGTGGACAGGCTGGGACTGCCGGACTGTTAGTGTTGGAGATGGCTTTTAGATGATGCGGCATCAGCCTCAATATTTGTGCTGCAAGCGGTTACAATAGTGACTAGCAAAATTGAAGGAGGTAATACCATGGCGTTCAAGCTTAACCATTTGCATTTGAAGACTCCTGACCCGAAGGCGACGGCGGACTTTTACGTGAACAACCTGGGGGCGACGGTGGTGGCGGAGACGGCCAACGGCGGGTTCCGGCTGGACCTGCACGGGCTGCCATTGAACGTGACCGGCAAGATTGATTCGCAGACCCACGACCAGGTTTTCGGCATCGAGCACATTGCCCTTGACACTGACGACCTTGACGGGACGGTGGAGGCATTGAAGGCCGGCGGGGCGAAGATCACCGAGGAGGTACAGGTGGGCAATGGGCGTCGGGTCTGTTTCTTTGAAGGGCCGGAGGGGGTGTGCCTGGAAGTGCTGGAGATGGAAGGGTAGGGCGTTTTTCACAAAGAGGCGCAGAGTAACGGAGACACGCATAGGGTATTGGGCACCTCCGTTCCTCCGAGCCTCTTTGTTCAGGGGCAA
>JAPPJA010000508.1 GCA_028874675.1 Chloroflexota bacterium | reverse complement strand
ATTACGCACCTGGTAGTTGCGAACGCCGTCCCACTCGGCAATCTGGTCTTCTTCGCTCAGCAGGTCCTGGAAGGAGTAGTTGCCAGGTTCAGACTTGAACAGCCAGTATCGTCTTTCTTCTTGGGCCATCTTCACTGTCCGTGTTTATGCGTGGGAGCCACCAGGGAAGCGGAACAAAGGCGCGCTGCCACGCAAATAGAGTCCTGGTGTGATCAGGCAAATTTCAGGCGCCTCCCCGGACAACGGGGGAGGGATTGCTGACAGCCGCTAGAGGGCGATCTCCCCCTCTTCTCCCGTGCGGATGCGGATGGCGTTGGCCACGGGGGTAATGAAGATTTTACCGTCGCCAATGTTGCCGGTCCTGGAAGTTTCGACGATGATGTCGATGGCCCTCCGGGTGTCTTCGTCCCGCACGACGGTCTCCAGCTTTACCTTGGGAAGCATGTCCACCACGTAGCTGCCGGCCACGCCCCTGGGCCCGCCGACCTCGATTCCCCGCTGAGCGCCGCGGCCCGTTACCTGGGCCACGTTAATGCCAGGCAAGCCCGCGTCGGACAGCGCGTCTTTGACGGCGTTAAGTTTTTCGGGTCGAATTATGGCTTCGATCTTGTTCATACCACCCTCTCCGGCGAGGAGCCAACCGGCGATTCTCGCGCTGGTCTCTGCTTGCGCAGGAATTGCACAGATTATAGCGGATTTATGGCGGGATTAGGACACCTGTGCGCTCGCCTTGTATTTCGGGGCAGGGCCGGCGCTACCTGATCCGGATGCCGGCAGCTTCGCGGTCGAAGCAGCCTTCGATCAGGTCCTCCCTTTCCTGGCGGAGAAGGTCCTTCCGCACCCGCAGGCTGGGGGTTCGGGGCATCTCCTCGCGTACCTCGATGTAGCGGGGCACCTTGAAGTAGGCCAGGTTTTCCGCGCACCAGCGAACGATAGTCTCCGGATCCACCGTAGCGGGCGGCCTGGGAGTGACGTACGCCTTGACTTCGTCCTCGCCCAACTCGGAGGGCACCGCGATGACCGCGCAGTCCAGGACCGTGGGATGCCGTTTGATTGCGTCCTCCACTTCCTGGGATGAAATGTTCTCTCCCCGCCGGCGGATAACGTCCTTTTTCCGGTCCACGAAGTAGAGAAACCCCTCTTCATCGGCCCAGCCCAGGTCGCCGGTGTGCAGCCAGCCTTCCCTGAGGGCCAGGTCCGTCTGCTCCTGGTTGCGCCAGTAGCCGGGCATGACGGCCGGATTGCTGATGGTGATTTCGCCGGGCTGGCCGGAGGAGACCGGTCTGCCGTCATCGTCCACAATCCTGATGCGGTTGACGAACCCGGAGTCGGGGTGCAGGCGGGGCTGCCCGGAAGAATTGGGCCGCCGCTGCTGTCCGATCTTCTCAATGGAGCCGTAGCAGGTCTCGGTCATCCCGAAGCCCACGATGATCTCGGTGCCGAAACGTGCCTTGAAGGCTTCAAGGAAATCGGGCGAGAAAGCCGGGGAGCCGTAGAAGAGGCGAACGTTATTCTGGCGGTCCAGCTCGGATTCGGGCTGCTTGGCCAGAACGGGCATCATCATGCCGATGAAGTTGACGACGGTGGCGTTGGCTTCCCGCACCTGGTCCCAGAATCGGGACGCGCTGAACCGCTCCGCAACTACCAGGGTGGCGCCGGCCGCCAGGGAGCCCATGGTGGAGTAATACTGGGCGTTGGCATGAAAGAAGGGCAGGCAGGTAAAGAAACGGTCGGCTTCGTTGGCTTCGGTCCAGTGGGCAAAGCCCTGACCTGCGGCAACGTACATCAGGTGGGTGACCTGGACGCCCTTGGGATTGCCGGTGGTTCCGGAGGTGTACACGAGCATGGAAATCTCGTGGGTTGAAACTTCGGGCAGGTCGGTCATTTCTTCGGACTCTGCCAGCAGGTCGTCCAGGTTGAGCCAACCGGTGGCGGGTGGTTCCACTGGTGGCTGAAAAGCTTCGGATTCAAGCTCCGTGGTTGCCAGGAGTTTATGCTTCACCGTAGGGGAAATGGCGGAAGCCGCCTCGGCCACGTCCAGCAGGGACAGGTGGGTAACAACCGCGGTGGCTCCGGTGTTGTCAAAGATGTACGCCGCCTCATCGCGCTTGTAGGCCACGTTTACCGGGACGCTGATGGCTCCCAGCAGGGACAGCCCAAACCAGCAATAGTGGAATTCGGGCACGTTGGGCAGGAACAAGCAAACCCGGTCGCCGCGCTGAACCCCCAGGTTGGCAAACATAGCAGCCGCTTGTCGGACCCTGGAGTAGAACTCACCGTAGGTAATCTGCTGCCCGACGATCTGCAGAAAGACCTTGTCCGGATTGCGTTGGACCGCCTCGCGCAGGAACTTGCCGAGGGATAGCTCCCAGGTTGCCTGTTGCTCGCTTGAACCAAAGGACATACCGACTCCCGCCATAGGAAACCTGGTGGCCAGGCCGAGCTGCAGAATGCCCCGCCTTCCACTTTGAGTGGGATTTCTGTCAAGCTATCACGCGGTAAAATTGCGGTCAATATGCGAGGCGCAAGGGAAAGCGTTTCATTCCAGGTGGCATCGCAGAGGCGGAAGGGCCGAAATGCAGCCAGGACGGGTTTGAAACCCGCCCCTACCGGTAGCGACCACCTGAATCGCGATGCCAGTGGAACAACGGCGGTTAACTATTGAGTGGTTGCTGAGTTGGTGGCGGCCAAGGCTTCGGGTGAAGCTAATGCGGCGGGCAGGGCTGGCTGCCGTAAGGGAGCGGTTCTCGCCGCTGATCCCAGGGTGACGGGAGCGTTCCCCTGTTGATCATTTCGATGTTTTGGGGCGTTGATGGATCGGCTGGTATAGCGGGGTTCCCGGCTATCTGGAGCGTGCCCGCACAGCCATTTGGCAGAAGGGTTTTCCTTGACAAATTTGGCCTCAAAATCCTACAATCCCGGCAATTCACGAATGAATGAAAGTCTTCAATTGGAGGAGGACTCTTATGTACCAGTGGCCCAAGGTAGTGTACAAGGAAGAGGGAATGCGGGAAGGCATGCAGATTGAGGATGCCAGCATTTCCGTAGAAGACAAGATTGAATTGCTGGACGCCCTGTCGGAGACGGGCCTGCATCAGATCGTCGTCGGTTCTTTTGTCAGTCCCAGGTGGACGCCCCAGATGGAACGCATCGACGAGATCGTGTCCAAGTTCAATCCCAACCCGGACGTGACCTACACGGCCCTGGCCCTTAACTCCCGTGGGGTTGAGAGGGCCCGCGCTTACTCCCCGCCGCTTACCATTGAGCGTGACCCCTATCCGCGGCTGAACTGTCACATGTGCGACGTTTTCGTGCGGCGGAACACCAACCGTTCCCAGATGGATGAGATGGAGCGGTGGCCGCAGGTGGTGGCCCAGGCCCAGGAACTGAACATCAGGGAGGCCGGTATCGGCTGCAACGCCAGCTGGGGTTCCAACTTCCTGGGAGAATTCCCGGTGGATAACCTGATGACCCTCTTTGAAAAGCAGCACGGCATGTGGGATGAGGTCGGCATCAAGGTGGTCAGCTGTTCGATGGGAGACCCCATGAGCCACTGCACTCCGGCCAAGGTGGAAGAGAGCATCAGCCGGGTCAAGGAGCGCTGGCCCGAAATTACCCACTTCCGGCTACATCTGCATAATGGCCGCAACATGGCCATCGCCTCGGCGTATGCCGCCATGCGGACCCTGAGTCCCGAGGACACCCTGGAGCTGGACGGCACCATCGGCGGATACGGCGGCTGCCCTTACTGCGGCAACGGCCGGGCCACCGGCATGGCCCCCACGGAAGACCTGCTGCACATGATGGAAGACATGGGTGTGGAGACCGGGGTGGATATCGACAAGGTAATTGACTGCGTGTGGATGGCCGAACGGGTGGTAGGCCGCGAGCTCTACGGCCACGTTTCCAAGGCCGGTCCCCGTCCCAAGCGGGTCGAGCAGCTCTACGACATGAACATGCCCTTCGTGGAAACCCTGGAGCAGGCCCGCCACTTCAAGGAAGGCCCCAGCGTTTACGAAGGCGGGATTTACCCCTACCGCGAGCCTATTGCCAGTCCCTACCGGGAGCGGGTGGATCAGGGCTTGCCCGCTTTCGACTCGGCCGACGGCGATTTCCCCTGGAAGCAGGACTGGTTCCCGGCCAAGGACTAAGCAGTTTCGGCGTCGCAATGAAGTTGGTGGGGCCGCTCTGGCAAGGGTGGCCCCGCTTGATTGTCTGAGATTTCCGGGTTTTCTGCCTGCGGGCAAAATCCCGTAACGCACAGCTAAACTTTCAGCCAGCAAAAATGAGGGGGCAAGACATGACCACCAACCCCACGGATCCCAACCAGGTAAGGCTCACCGGCGAGAACTCGTTCATCCGCCTTTCCCACGATGGAGGAAATAACCAGGCTACCCGTACCAGCCACTGGCGGGTGCTGTGGTCTCCGGCGGGAGCGGGCCACGTACTCTTCCTGAAAAGCGATGAAACGAACGACGAGGTCCGCATCTACTCCGACAACATCGCGCTGGCCCGCTGGTTGCAGGAAGAGATTGAGAGCCTGCTGTTTCCGGAGTTCGCCGACCAGGGCATTCCGGTCATGGACGCCGAATTCAGCAAATCGGGCGACGTCCGCTCCTTCTGGACGGAAAAGGTACTCAGCGACGAAGACGAGATTCACCTTACGTGGTACGACTTCCTGGAGCCGTACATGCTGCGGGTGGAAGCGGGCAGTGTTTCCGGACGCCCTCACGGCGTGTACAGCTGCTTCATTCCCTCCCGCCGGGCCCAGCTGACCATCAACGGGAATCCCGTTGAAGGGGAGCCCTGGCTGGAAATGAGGGGCGACAAACAGAGCAGCAGTTCCTGCCTGGCCTGGTCCGAGACCTGGGTACGACCCTAGAGGCGCAGACAAGGGCGTTTGAGGCTTCAGTCAGGGTAAACGCATATGAAATTCTTCACCCTCATCCAAATGAAAGAGTTTACCCTCAGGGTCGGGGTTCCCGCCTGCGCGGGAACGACGGGGTATCACCCAAGTCCGATTTGCGATAGCCGTGAGGCATCTATCACAGGAAATTCCACCCCAGGAGGCAGCGGGTTATGACACAGCAGGAAATTGCCGGCAACTCGCCAGGCATGGTCTTGTTTCCCCAGTTCCGGCAGGAAATCTACGAAATGTACCGGGAGGAACTGGAAGGCCT
>JAPPJA010000041.1 GCA_028874675.1 Chloroflexota bacterium | reverse complement strand
CTCCTGGGTCAGAACTTCCGTGAGGAAGCCTATGAGAGAATCCGCAAGCAGCAGGGTCTGGACGACAATATTGCGGTCCAGTACGCCAGGTACGTTGGCAACGCGTTGCGCGGGGATTTTGGCGAAAGCTACCAATACCGTGGACGCAGCGTAACCGCCCTGCTGAAAAACAAAATCTGGATTTCAGCCCAGCTGAACTTCGCCGCATTGCTGATCTCCATTACCCTGGGAATTGCGGCCGGCCTCTTTGCCGCCCTCAAGCAGGGCAGTTGGTGGGACAGCGCCATGGTGGCCTTTACGCTGGTAGGTCAGTCAATGCACGTCTTCCTGACCATACCGATAGCCCTGCTTATCTTTTCCCTGAAACTGCAGTGGCTGCCCACCCACGGATGGGACGGCTTCTTTTCCACCAGTATCATCCTGCCAGCTCTTGTGCTGGGCATTCCGGGAGTCGCCATCGTAACCCGCCTCACCCGGGCCAGCACCCTGGACGTAATCGGGCAGGACTACATCCGCACCGCCAGGGCCAAGGGGCTGCCCGAAAGGCTGGTGCGAGTGCGGCACATCCTGCGCAACTCCCTGATACCGGTGGTGACTACCCTGGGCTTTTCCCTGGCGGGGCTGGCCAGCGGGTCTTTCATCGTCGAACTGTATTTCGGCATCCCCGGAGTCGGGCTGCTGACCATAGAGTCCCTCTTCTCCAGGGACTACCCAATAATCATGGCGGTTACCCTGCTGGGAACTACCCTGTTCGTGCTGGCTAACCTTATAGTGGACCTGGTTTACCCGGTCCTGGATCCGAGAATCCGGCTGGGAGGTGACTACGTTGCAGGGTGAAGCTCAACGCCTCCAGCTTCCGAATACCGAACACCGGGGCCACAGCTATTTCTACCTGTCCCTGCGGCGCCTGTCGCGAAAAAAGCTGGCGATGACCTGCCTGGTCATTATCGTCATTATGTACGGTTCAGGGGTATTCGCGCCCCTGGTTGCGCCTCACGGGTACAACGACCAGGACTTGTCGATAGTCAAGGAGCGTCCCAGCCTGACCCACCCCCTGGGAACCGACCGGCTGGGACGGGACATGCTGAGCCGGGTAATGTATTCGCTCCGCACGACGGTGATCATTACGGTTACCTCGCTGGTCACAGGAGCCCTCATTATCGGCGTGTCCCTGGGCCTCATTGCCGGCTACTTTGGGAAACTTGCCGACGGCATCATCATGAGGGTTGGCGAGGTAACCTCGGCCTTTCCTGATATTTTCCTGGTGCTGATAATCGTGGCTACGGTGAAGCCAAGAATCCTGCAATGGGTTCGAGGGTTTGAGGACGCCACTGGTATAGACTGGATAATCCGTCTCGGCATAGTGGACTACACCGTAATTTCCCTGGCCCTGGCAGCCTTTTCCTGGTTCGGAATGGCCCGCCTGGTACGGGGTCAGGTATTGCAGGCGCGGGAAAATCAGTACGTGGAAGCCGCTCGCGCCATGGGGTCTTCCACCGGCAGGATCCTGGGCAGGCACCTGCTGCCCAACGTTATCAGCCCGGTAATTGTCTCGGTTTCCGCCGGCCTGGGAGCGGTTGCCGGGGCAGAGGTGGTCCTCAGCTGGCTGGGAATCGGCATTCAGCCGCCAACCCCCAGCCTGGGCGTAATGATCTTCGAGAACGGCAACATATCCGTGCTGCGCAGCGACCCGCACCTTACGCTGGTGCCTTCCAGCGTGCTGGTGCTGCTGCTGTTCACCTTCAGCCTGCTTGGTGACGGCCTGAACGACGCATTTAACCCCCGCGCACGTTGACGCGGCTTATGCCACCAGGAAATGCGGCGGGGCCCGATGAATTGTCTCGGACATTCACCGGGCCTCGCCGTTGCTTGTGTTTCCTATCCCGTTGCCTGGTTCAGGGGTTCCTCATAGCTGGATGACAAGTGCCCGGCTTTGCGGCGGCAACCAACCTTGTCAGCGTTCACCATTTCCTGCTGCGCTTGATAAGTACCAGTCCCAAGGGCGTTCCCAGCAACAGGAGCAAGGCTATTTCGCCCACAAAGCCGCCCTGAACCGATGGGGGGCCACAGCCACCGTCGGCCGCCTCCGGCTCGCTCTCCAACGGAGCTTCGGGCTCGGGGGTTACGGACACCGTCTCGGGAGCCGCCGGCTCTGCGGCTGACTGTACCGGAGCCGGGGTTGGCGCCACTGGGGCCGGAGCTATGACGGCCGCCGGTGGCTGGGTAGGCGCCGGCGCAGGGTCCGGTACGACCGCCGGTTCGGCCTGCCTGGGTGCAAAGGTAGGCATCAGGATAGGGGCCACCGTAGCGTCCGGAATATTTTCCAGCAGGGGTCGGCGGGAAGGCGCCTCGGGCTTCGGCAGCGGCTCCAGGCCGATTTCCTCCCGCCAGGCCGAGTCGATTCCGTGCTGGTCCAGGCCATAGACCGCCATCAGGGCGGAGTCAATGTCCAGGGTACGCTTGAGGGCCTTCATCAGCTCGGCCATCTTTTCTTCCCCGTACTCCTCGACCATGAAAGTAACGACGGAATCTCCGTGGCCGTAGGCATACAGGATCTCCTCGGGAGTGCCACTGTAGGAGCCCAGGTGCCAGAGAGGTCGCAACTTGTCCCTGTCAATCGCCTCTTCCACGGTGCCGTTCAGGAGTTCCCGGTTGTCGCCGTGGTAAGAACCGTACTCCGCCAATCCCTCATTCAGCCAGGCCGGGACCTGGGGATATGCTCGCCCCAGGACGTCTCCCACCAGTAAATGAACGAATTCGTGGGCCGTGGTGCTGGTTACCGAGCCGCTGCCGGAATGGACCATCAACACCCGCTCCTGGTCAAAGGCCATGCCGGCGGTAATCAACTGGCTGCTGGTGGCCTGGGAGCGGAAGGGCAGCGCGCCAAACATTTCGCGGTAGTTGTGGTAGGTAACAATGTGCAGGGGCAGTTCAGGGTTGACTCCCAGCAGGGGGCCGGTTATCCGCATGGATTCCAGCGCCGTTTCCAGAACGTGCTCCGCCCTGCTCTTGACCAGGGGGTCGTTGTAATAGACCGTTACAATGCCTTCTGAAACCGTGAACCATTCGAACCGGGTGTCCAGGTAAACGAAGACCTGCTCTTCCGTCTGCAGAACCCTGCCTTCCGCGTCCCGTACCTCGAAGGAATAGGCCATCCTTGTGCCTGGCGGAACATAATTGTTGCCGCTGGTCAGCAGTTCGGCCTCGCCGCTGACGGTGACTCCAGGCTCGAACTCCACCTGGCGATAGGCGCTGCGAGTGGTCTGGCCTATGGTTTTCATTACCACCCGGACTTCTTCAATGTCGTCGGGCCCAGTTACTTCAACGAAGAACTTGACATCGGTGGGGAAGTTCGTCTCTACCCGGTGGTCCAATATCTGAATTTCGGATTGCTGGGCCTCCGCCGAACCCACGCCCGCAATAACCGAAACCACTGCCGCAATAGCGAAGGCGGCAATTCCCAACAGAACGAATGAGTTTTTCATGTCTGACCTTTCTGTCAAAATTGGGTCAAGGGTGGCCTCCGCCGCCAACCGGCTTCAGGCAAAGAGCATCAATGGACCCACAAACCATTATAGAACCAACAGGGATTCTGCCAAAACTTCGGCGGTCACGTTTCTCTTACGCTTTTCCTGCCCCTACGGACTTGACGAAGGGACAAGTCGATACAAACTTGGCAATCGCGCCTCAGCTGCAGTCTGGCGAAAATCTTGCTGACCAGGATGTTGCCGTACTGCCCCGTCCCCACTCCCCGGTGGAATTGCATCTTACCTTGACGGCGTTGGTAAAGACCTTTCTGAGTCCGTATAATTGAAATATGAACCAGCAAACAATACTCTACCAAACCCACCTTGAACTGAATGCCAGGATGGTACCCTTCGGCGGATGGGATATGCCGGTCCAGTATTCGGGCATCATCAATGAAGTCAAAGCGGTCCGCACCGCATCAGGCATCTTCGACGTTTCGCACATGGGTCGCCTGTACATTTCCGGACCCCAGTCAGGGGCTTTCCTGGACCGGATGCTGACGGGCTCAGCCACTGGTCTGAGGCAGGGACGCGCCCGCTATTGCCTTATCTGCAATGAGTCCGGCGGCGTCATTGACGACACCATTTTCTATCGCCTTGGCGACGAGGAATTCTTGCTGATACCCAACGCCGGCAACCGTCCCGCTGTGGTTGAATGGTTCAACCAGTGGATCGAGGCGGAATTCTCGGGCGGAGTAAGCATTGATGACCGGACAACCAAAACCGGCCTGATAGCTCTCCAGGGCCCCGGGGCAGCGAATTTGCTGGACAGCCTCTGCACTCTGACCGGAGGCGCCTCGCCATCATCTCTGAGGTTTTTCGCCTGGGGAGAGGGCAAGCTGGGTGCCCACACCGTTTTTGTGGGGCGCACCGGCTACACCGGCGAAGACGGGTTCGAGCTTTCCATTTCCAACCAGGACGCAGTTCCGGTGTGGAACGCCTTGATGGAAGCTGGCGCTCTTCCCTGCGGGCTTGGGGCCAGAGACGTGCTTCGCCTGGAAGCCGCGCTCCCCCTGCACGGACACGAAATAGACGCCAACACATCCCCCATTGAGGCCGGCCTGGACCGGTTTGTCCGTCGCGAGGGCGACCATATAGGACAACCCGTCCTGGCACAGCAGCGCAGCGATGGAACGGAGCGCCGGCTGGTGGGCCTGAAACTGCCCGGCCGCAGCGCTCCCCGAGCCGAGTACCCGATTCTGGCGAACGGGCAGGAAGTAGGTCGCATAACCAGCGGCAGCTTTTCGCCCACCCTTGACACCAGCATTGCGATGGGCTACGTTTTTGCGGGCCATTCAGAAGCCGGCACGACACTGGATGTGGACATTCGGGGTCGCCCGGCAGCTGCGACAGTAGTTCCTCTGCCCTTCTACAGCAGAAGCTGAATCTACCCAACAATCAGGAGGCCGCTACAGGATGAGTCCCGAGGACCGCAAATATACCCGTGAACATGAATGGGCCAAGGTGGAAGACGCCGACGCCAGACTGGTTTCCGTAGGCATTACCCACTTTGCCCAGGACGAACTGGGGGACATTGTATATTTCGACCTGCCCCGCGCCGGCGACAGTGTTTCATACATGCAGAAGATGGGCGAGGTGGAGTCCGTAAAGGCCGTTTCCGACCTGTTCTCTCCGGTCACCGGCAGGATTGACGCCGTCAACAGCGAACTGGTGGAC
>JAPPJA010000096.1 GCA_028874675.1 Chloroflexota bacterium | reverse complement strand
TCGCCTACGAAAGCGTTGACGCCACTGCCGGTATTGTGGAGAAGTACCGGACCTGGTGCCAGGAAGCCGGTTGGAAGCCGTCACCGGACAACATCGTTTATCGCGGCGGCATTTGCCTGGCTAAATCCGACGGCGAAGCCAATGACTTTCTGAATAGTCTTCATGCACGGGGAGTAGAACGGGGTCTTTCCATCAGTTCATCCCTGGCCCGGGCGGTGGTGGCGGCACGAAGCGGTTCCAGGTACGACTCCCGGGCCGACAGCGACCCACCCTCCTCGGCAGCCCGTCCACCCCGGGCCCAGTTGAACTTCGTGGGCGGGCCGGACACGGTGGCCGGTCAACTGGAAGAACTGCACCATCGGTGCGGTGTGGGCGTGGTGGACCTGGCATTCCAGCAGCCGGGTATGTCCCACGAGGGAGTTATGGAGCAGGTGGAGCTGTTTGGACGCCGGGTGCTGCCCCAAATGAAGGAACTGGTCCGCCACTAGCAGTCCAATGAGCTTACGGTGACGAGGGCGCAGTCCGTATTGTCGGTCCTGCCTTGAGCGGGCATCCGGGGAGGCGGCCAGGGGTCAACCGTACTGGATCGGAACAGGTGTGGGGTTCCCTCGGAAGCCGAAATGACGGTCGATACCCAGCCCAGCGTTTCAGATGAGCTGTCCGGAAAGCCAGGGCGCCCCTTTCCGTCCCCCTTCGAGCCGTGGGCAACCCCACGGGAGAGGATGAACCGGCCCGCTTCCATGCTGCCTTTGTCCAGGTGACGGAGGTCCGGCAACCTGCTGGGACGACTGGCCCGCCGGCGGGCGCCGGCGAACACCGGACTCGCTGAGCGCGCACAGGCATCCTTCCTCGATGGCCTCCCTTTGGACGCCTCCTCATGGAACACCTTCACGGGTAACCCGCTGCGGTATAGCCGGCAACCGTTGGCTTTGGCAATGACAAAGCCGGGCTGGCCATAAATCACCGACGCCAGCAGGCCCCGCCGCAGCATTCCAATCCGGCCTTGAATGCCGACGCTAAAACCCTGTCCGCCAATTCGTTCTGTGGTATGGCTGGTGGTGGAATGGTCAAACGCCTGGGCGTTGCCAACCTGGGGTATTTGGACGGGCTTTGCGTAGCGTTATTGACAAATACCTAGAATACCTATGTATAGTAGGCACGCCCGGGAAACGCTCGATGGTGGCTTTGGTCCTCCCAAGCTGGATATCCCGCAGTTGGATAGGTAAGAGTGTCCTTGCCGGCCCTGCCTTTGTCGGTCAGGGTGAGGTCGGGGGCCAAAGGTTGCTCTCACGCCTGAAAAGCCTGTGAGCAGATGAACTCGATATCAGAGGTACATTCCAACGGGCCCGCAATGAAACGAGACGTACTTGCTGTTATCCCGCCGGCACATTTTGGGGGAAGGACCGATGCAGAAACCTCGCATCTGGCCATTGTTGGCCGGCCGCCGACGCTGCGAGAGTGGTCGTTCCGGAAGGTTCAGCCCATGACGAACCGGTGAGAAGCCAGCATTGCCCGATGATCTGTTCCGGCAAGCTTCGGGTATTGTCGGTACTTTTCCAGTACCCAGGCCATTACTTTCTTGGACCCATAGTCATCTTTTTATTGTGAGGTTTCCTCATATAAGTTATGAACCTGCCGTGAGGCTGGTTCTCACAAGTGATATGCCATTCATGAGAGGCTCTGCTTCGACACTACCGGCTCATGCGCTGGAGCCCAGGCGCAGGGGTCCATAACAAGTCTGGGGTTACTTTCCCGGTTTTAACGGTCAATTGGTCAGGGCGCTGGCAGCCATGGGACGGGTTTGGCGATTCAACGGGAGACCTACCAGGTATGGGCACCGAAAGAGCGACACCTACAATTGAAATAGGAATCGTTCACCAGGTCAGGGTAATCAGGGAGGGGTTGGCCCATTGCCTGCAGAAGGAAGACGGCTTTTGCGTTACTCCCGTTTCTTACGACAATGGCTTCCCCACGGAAGAAATCCAGCAGCCAAGCCTGGACCTGGCATTGCTGGAGGTCTATTCGGAATCGGGGAGCCTGGAAGCGCGCATCCAAAATGTCAAAAGGCGATTCTCTGACCCGAAGGTAGTCGCCCTGGGAGTGGCAAATACAAACGGCGATATCCTGGCTTGTATCGAGGCAGGGGCAGCGGGATATACGCTGGAAAACGACTCAATGGCGGAGATGGCAAAAACTATACGCAGTGTTCACGTCGGGGGAATGCACTGTCCACCCGAAATATCTGCCCTGTTGTTTGAACGCCTGGCATCCTTCAGGCGCGAGTTGGGACCCAGGCAGGACCAGAAGTTGAAGAATTTCACGCGCCGGGAGACCGAAATTCTCCAGCTGGTCGCCGACGACCTGAGCAACAAGGAAATCGCGTCGCTCCTGGGCCTGGAAGTGCAGACTGTCAAGAATTACGTGCACAATATCCTTGAAAAGCTTCGGGTTCAGAACCGGCGCGACGCCGCCACGTACGCCCGCAACTGCGGCCTGGTCGAAACCCCCACCCGATAACCCGAACCCTTCCCAGCTGGGCGCATGCTGCCGCCCCGGTACCCTGCTTCCGCAACTCTCCCCCACGGTTGCTTGACGCTGGGAATTTACCCCACCAATTTCCCACTGCCGCCTCCCTCTACGGCTGCTACGACTAGCCGGTAAGCCCATGCCTCGGGCTCCGCTTGGCCCATTCTCTCTTTGGACCACCTCGCAGGACGTCCGGATTCTGGCCGTGATTCATTGTGTGTCAACCGGGCGGCTCCCTGGTGGTTGACATCAGGGACCGGCGCCAGAAAGTTCCAGGTACCGCTTGCCGTACTTTTTTAGAACCGAGGGTCTCTGCACATCCCGGGAGCGCTGTGGTTTGATTTTCATGTCTGGGACCCCACAGCCTGATCCGGGAGCTTTAGATGGCCCGAGCAAGAATTCTGTTCGCCTGCCCGCGCATGAGTATGCGACGGGACTGGTGTGAAATATTGTCCCAGGACCCCGAGTTTGAACTGGTGGGGGAAGCCGAGGGCTCCATCGAAGCCCTGCTGAAGGCCGGCAACAGCGGGGCAACCGTTGTGGTAATCGACCTTCCTTCTTCTGGGCGAGATCCCGGCCTCACCGACCATATCCTTGATGAATACCCTCACATCAAGGTGATAGCCGTCTCCGAGGACGGCCGGCGAGCCATGAAATACGAAACAGGCATTGTCAAGGCCAGCCTGGGCGATACGTCACTCATCTGCCTCAAGGACATGTTCCGCTCAGTGTGGCTGGATTCGTAAGTCGCTCCGCCCGAGGGGCAAATGGGCAGCAACAGGATGACTGGACCCGCGATGGTATCGATTCATCAAACGCTAGCTGACCTGCAGCTTGATCTTGAATTGCTGGACCTCCGGCTCGCCCGGCAAGTCGTCCTCGCTGGCGACGGCGCCGGGGAGCATGAAGGAAGCGGTCCGGGCAGCTTGAGCGTGCCGGGACAGCGAGGCGATGGGTCTATGCCCCAAAGAGAAGACAGCCAAGCCTCAGCAGATGGTGACCCGGGAAGGGAAACGGCAAGGATCAGAGAGCTTGAGCGAGATCTGAAGGCGAGAAGGTCGGGGAACCAGGCGAAGGCAGAACCAACAAGGCTGGACGAGCTGAGCCGGGCGCTGGGGCTGAACGAGTTTGAGACGGCAGTGATTACGTTGTGCCTTGTCCTCGAAATCGATTCCAACTACGCCCGAATCTACTCGTACCTGCAGGGTGACCTTGCCCGGGGAAATCCCACCGTCGAACTGGCATTGCAGGTGATCTGCGACAGTCCCGACGGGATGATTGATCACAGACACTCTTTTGTGGGCGCCGCCCCGCTGATCAAATACCGGGTGATAGAACTCTCGGCAGACCCCCAGCAGGTCTCGGGAAGCCTTCTGGATATGCGCATCGGCCTCGACAGCCAGGCCGCGGAATTCTTGCTTGGTGGTCCCAGCCTGGATGCCCGCCTGGCTCCCTTCGTTGAATTGAACGGCGAGGCCCTGGACTGGGACTCCGTCATTTTTCCTGAAGAGGTCAAAGCCAGTCTGCTCAAGCTGCAGGGGCAACTATTGGGGCTATTGGAACGCAACAAAACGCCGGTACTGCATCTGTGGGGCGCGCCAGGTTGCGGGAGACAAACGGTGGCCAGGGCCATTTGCCGTTCCCTGGGCCGAAGGTTACTGGAGGCGGACTGCGCCGGACTGCTGTCGTCGGAAGTTACACCAGGGGGCCTGATAAGCCTGGTGTCCCGGCAGGCCTTGCTGCAGCAGGCCGTGGTCCTTTTCCGGAATACCCAGCTGCTGGAAGGCGATGACCAGCGGCGATGCGACCTCCGGAAGGCGATGGGGAGCCTGGTACGGGAAAGCGATGACATCATCGTGTTTTGTGGAGACAGTCCCTGGCGAGCGCGCGAGGAGTACGGTGCGCAAGGCAACGGCGCTTTCGAACTTGAGGTGCAGCTGCCTCTTCCGGAGCTTCAGGAGAGAGCTGAATTATGGAGGCTGCACCTTGCTGGACTGCAAACCAGCTTCCCAGACCGGGAACTTACCAGCCTGGCGGCCAGGTACCGTTGCAGCGGGCGAGAAATAAGCGAAGCGGTGGCGACGGCTCTGGACAAGTCTTTTCTCCGGAATCCGGACGGTCCAATTATTGAGTTCACTGATCTGAACGAGTATTTCCGCGCCGAATTCAACAGCGACGTCAGGCGGTATTCGCGAAAGCTTGAGTCCACGCACACATTGGAGGACCTGGTACTGCCCGAGGAAAACAGGCAGCAGCTGCGGGAAATCTGTTCCTGCTTCCGGCACATGTCCGTTGTGTTTGGGGAGTGGGGATATGAATGCAGGAATGGATGGGGAAAAGGGTTAACCGCCCTCTTTACGGGCCCGTCGGGAACGGGCAAGACCATGGCCGCAGAGGCCATCGCCACAGAGTTGGAAGTGGAACTGTTGAGGGTCGATCTGTCGAATACTCTCAGCAAATACATAGGTGAGACGGAAAAGAACCTGGAGCAAGTCTTTCTGGCCGCAGAGCGGGGCAATGCCATCTTGCTCTTTGACGAGGCCGATGCGCTGTTCGGCAAACGTGCTGAAGTCCGCAGTTCCCACGACCGATATTCAAACATCGAGGTCAGCTACCTGCTCCAAAGGATCGAGGAGTATCAGGGTATCGCCATCCTGACCACCAACCTGCGCAACAATATGGA
>JAPPJA010000579.1 GCA_028874675.1 Chloroflexota bacterium | reverse complement strand
AGAACAAAACTGCATCGTCTATATCCCGACATTCCTGACTTGACTGAGTACTAGACCCATTTGTTTCGAATGTCAATTGACCATCCAACCGTATGAATTTTAATGTTTTCGCAACTTCCCGTCAACTCCTGATTTCGTCGGGTTATCGCATAACTTTACGAATAGTCTCAAGGAAAGACCGAGTAGGTTCTTTCTATACCTGGTGGGAAAGGGCTAGGGGTGCGGTCAACAGTCTTTGCCAAAAAGCCATCCCCATCCCTGAATCCGGGTGAAGAATGGTGGCGATACAACGTTGAGCGCAAGACCCTTTTCGGCCTGGAAACCTGCCTGGCAATCGCCCAGTGTGATTGGGTAGCCAGGTTGACAAAGGGGCGGCCCTTTAATTACAGTCGCCGGCACATTCCTCCAGCAGCCATATTCGCCCCTGGCCGATGCTTCCATCGATAGTAAGGGTATTCCCATTGTCTTTATGAGGGTTGTTAATGGTTTCTAAAGGGCAAGACAACGAAATCGTCCTTGAGGTTGAAGACCTCCGTACCTACTTCAGTACACGCTGGGGCACGGTCAAGGCGGTGGACGGCATCAGTTTTGATCTTCGGCGCGGCGAAACCCTGGGCATAGTGGGGGAGTCGGGCTGCGGCAAGTCGGTGACCATGCTGTCGCTGATGAGGCTGATCCCCACGCCGCCTGGCGAAATAGTCGGCGGCAGCATCGTCCTTGAAGGGCAGGACATCCTCCAGCTTACCGAAAACGAGATGAGCAAGGTGCGGGGCAGCCAGATAGCCCTTATCATCCAGGACCCCATGACCTCGCTGAATCCCGTGTTTACCATCGGCAACCAGGTCAACGAGGCCATTCAGATACACCAGGCAATACCCAAGCGCAACATTATGCAGCAGACCCTGGAAGTGTTGCGCAAGGTGAACATTCCTGCCGCCGAGTCCCGGGTCAAGGACTATCCGCACCAGTTGAGCGGCGGGATGCGCCAGCGAGTGGTGGGCGCCATAGGAATCTCCTGCGAACCGGCAGTGCTGATTGCCGACGAGCCGACCACTTCCCTGGACGTGACCATCCAGGCCCAGTACCTGAAGCTGCTGAAGGACTTGCAGCAGCAGCAGAACCTGGCGTTGATTTTCGTCACCCACGACTTCGGGGTGGTGGCCAAGATGTGCGACCGGGTGGCGGTGATGTACGCCGGCCGGATAGTGGAGATGGGCGACGTGCGCGAGATATTCAATAGTCCTTCTCACCCGTACACCGAAGCGCTACTGGCCTCGGTACCAAAGCTGGAAGAAGACGTTGACCGGTTGTTTGCCATCGAGGGGCAGCCTCCCGCGCTGCACGACCTGCCCCCGGGTTGCTCTTTCGCCGACCGGTGTCCATACGTCATGGAACGATGCCGGGAGGAATATCCTCCGGATTTCCATGTTTCCGCGACCCATAACTCAGCGTGCTGGAGGCTGGCATGACCACTGGATCGCAACACGGTGAGCCCTCCGCGCAGGGTTCGGTCCTGCTGGAGGTTCGCGATCTCAAGAAGCACTTTCCCGTAACCAAGGGCCTGCTTTTCTCCCAGACCACCGGCTACCTCAAGGCCGTGGACGGCATTTCCTTCCAGATCGAGCGGGGAAAGACCCTGGGCATCGTGGGCGAGTCGGGGTGCGGCAAAAGCACCACGGCCAAGTTGCTGCTGATGCTGGAGGAACCCACCGAGGGGCAGATACTGTTTGAAGGCGAGGATATTCACCACACGGACGCCAGCCACCGCCGTTCCTATCGCAGTTCGGTGCAGGCCGTCTTCCAGGACCCCTGGAGTTCGCTCAATCCAAGGATGAGAGTCAAGGACCTGATTGGCGAGCCCATGGTGATCAACTGGGATGTGCCCAGGCGGGAAATCGAGGAGCGGGTGGAAAAACTGCTGGGCGATGTGGGGTTGAGCACTTACCACGCCAACCTCTTTCCCCATGAATTCAGCGGCGGGCAGCGGCAAAGGCTGGCCATAGCCCGGGGAATGTCCCTGAATCCGAAAATGATCGTGCTGGATGAGCCGGTTTCGGCGCTGGACGTGTCCATACGGGCCCAGATAATGAACTTGTTGAAGGACCTGCAGAACGACTACGAGGTCAGCTACCTTCTCATCGCCCACCACCTGGCCACGGTGCGCTATATGTGCGATTGGGTGGCGGTGATGTACCTGGGGCAGATAGTGGAGTATGCCGAGGTAAAGGAGCTGTACAACAATCCCCTCCACCCTTATACCAAGGCCCTGATGTCGGCGGCTCTTCCCTCTCATCCCGACATTGAACAGGAAGAGATCATTTTGACCGGCGAAGTGCCTTCTCCCCTCAATCCCCCCTCGGGCTGCCGGTTCCACACCCGCTGCCCCTTCGCCATGGACCGTTGCGCCATTGAAATTCCCGAAACCAGGGAAGTTGCGCCAGGCCACACCACCTCCTGCCACCTCTATTAGTACTGCATTTATTAGTACTACAGTCGCAGATATGTTCGGGTAGTATGGGGTTGCTTCAGGCAGCGGGTGACCGGGCGCGATTCTACCCTTCGGAACCCTGTTGGCGGGCGCTGGCCTGCCTGAAAGTACTGAGCAGTCCGGGGGAACGCCAGAACGGGTGGCCGTGGGCGGAGCAGCCCAACAACAGAGTGGTCCCCTTCTTCGATGAACAGGGCATCAGGTTGCAACGGATCCTCACCGACCGGGGCGCCGAGTATTGCGGCAAGCCTGAGAACCATACCTACCAACTCTACCTGGCGGTGGAGGACATATACCGCTGCCACGACCAGGGCCAACCATCCCCAGACCAATGGCATCTGCGAACGGTTCCACAAGACCCTGCGTGAGGCAGTGAACAGCCAGCTGTTCCGGAGGAAGCTCTACCGCACTCTGGAGGAGTGCAAGTGGACCTGGCGCCCTGCCCTCCGTCCTCAGGGACGGCCTCCCGCGCCGTTCACAAACCGCAGCACTCACCAAGGCCGAGGCCGAACCGATGGCCAAGGGGCTGGGGCACGTCGTGGGCAAGGAGAATTGTTAATCCTCCTGGGGTCGCTTTAGGCGGTCATCCTTCGGCATCCTGGCCGCGTGGGTGAGAAGGGCTTTCGGTTGCTCTCGCAGGCCTGGTGGCAGCGTGACCGTTCCAGTTAGTCCATTGTGGGTCTCTATTCGGCTTGTCACCAGGCGCGCCGCCGATTACCATACGGGTGATGTCGGGCGCCGTCTCTGTGAGCCCAACTCCTGGCTTCAGTTGCTGAAAGGATGGTTCTTGACCATGGAATACACTCTCGCCGACCTGGACGCCATGACCATAGCCGACGCCCACGCCCTCTCCTTCGATGAACGCGACCTTCTCCTGGACCTCATCATCGCTGACGGACGGCATCAGTCCACCGATGCAATTTCCCACCGGATCGGGCTGTACTGCGACTATTTCGAGGAAGATCTCCTTCGCATGTTGAAGGTCCGGGCCGTCAAGGTCCTCTGTCGCGGCACCACCGCCTCCGGGTTCGACGGCGTCATCGTGGGCGACGACGAGGAATCCCAATATCGGGCCACCCTCCAGCACGTCCAGACCACCCTCGAAGCCGCTCAGACCAGCTATGAACGGGTCGTCACCCTCGTCGTCTTCCTCACCGATATGGGGAAGTGGCCGCTCTTCAACCAGATCTACCGAGAGTTCATCCCCAACCCGCCGTGCCGGGCCGTGATCGGCACCACCGGACTGGCGGAACCCCCCTTGCTCATCGAAATCGTGGAATGTATCGCCTACAAAGTCCTCCCTTAGCAGCTCCCTCCCGTACGGGACCCCTCACGGCGTGCAGTCAACTCCTCACTTCCCCTCAACCCTGAACAGCTACCGGTGGGATACGGGATTTGCTATCGCAGGCCGACCGGACTCCAGGAGACGATGCAACTGCGAACCGGCTGAGCCCCCTCCAGTCGCCACACGCCGTCCTGCTCTTGCAGGTAGCGGTCCAGGAACTGCTCCAGCCGCTGCATCTCCTCGGTGCCGGGCTCCACGTAAAGCTGAGGAGCGATGCCGGCGATGGCCGCCTCCCGGCTGGCGAATTCGTGGGGCGGTCGGTCCGGCAGGTCGGCAATCTCCGGCCGGATTCCCAACTCTTCAAGAACGGGCAGGAACTGGGGCACGGTGGGCATGGAGAGCAGGGGCTCGCCGTGCACCGCCTCCCAGATGTGTTGAACCTGCGATCGGGGAGGAGTCCGCATCAATATGACCAGAACCAGGCGCATGGCGTGGCTGTCCAGGTTGCGGACGAACGCGCCGATGTCTGAAATGACGTAGAGCACGTTACAGCACAGGACCACATCGGCAGGTTCCACGGACGCGCTCAGCCAATCGGACTCAATGATCGACGCGTTCCCAATGTTGTATTCGTCGGCGGTTTCGCGAAAAACGGCGCACATGCTGGGGGATGGCTCGACGGCGGCAACGGCGCCGCAGGTAAGGGCCAGGGGCAACGCCAACCGGCCGCCGCCGGCGCCGACGTCCAGCAGGGTCTCGCCCGGTACCAGCCGGGAACGCAGCGCCTCGACGACTGCATCGTCCGTGCGGAAGGGGTCCTGTTTGAAGTTCTGGGCGGCAGTCGCCCGGGAGTCGGTGGGTCGCTGGCCCCGAATCCGGTCGGATTGTTCATGCTCGAGGCGAACCATTTCATTCCAGGTCTGTATTGCGCTCATATACGATGGCTCCGGCGTGCGAGGTTGTTGGCTGGGTTTGTAGTGTACACCAGGGGACTAACTGCTTTGAATTGATCGATGAAAACGGCGTATCGGAACTCAAAGAAGCGGAAACCACGAAAGTCCGCGAGGCTCCTGTTAAACGTCAACGGTTTTTGCCGGTTGGCATTGCTTCATCCAATATGCTACCGAACAGGTGAGGCAACTCTATGGGCAAAGGCATCAGGAGAATGGCAAAAAGGGAACTGTTGACCACCATCCGAGACAGCTACCGGCAGTCCGTCCGGTCGTTCCTGGCGCCCTTGGCTTCCTCGGCTCAAGTATTGACTATGGAGCTGCCGGCGCGGACCGGCTGCTCAACTTGCGGGTCGAAGTCCTTGCTCTCCGGCTTCTTCACCGAAACCCGGGCGTAACCCTAAACCGTCCCTCTATTGGACCACCGACGGCTGGAATATTTAGAGCATAATTTCCTGCGCGAGCAGACGGCGGCCTTCGCCGCGGACCCGCTG
>JAPPJA010000498.1:1042-5218 GCA_028874675.1 Chloroflexota bacterium | reverse complement strand
CCCGGTACTCCTGGCACACTTGCCCGCCTGCGTGTTGACCGGAGAGCGGTGGAAGTGGAACTGGTACAACTCTGAGAACCTCGTCGGCTGACTGTCTTTCGGTCGGCCATCGGTATCCAAAAAAAACAAGGACGTGGCCTGGTTGCCACGTCCTTGATTTTTACGAGGTTTCCGGGGTTGCGGTCTGGAGTTTACCCCAGCGCGATGAGGCCGCTGCCAAACACCGGCGCAAACACCAGGGAAACTATCGCCATCAGCTTGAGCAGGATATTCAGAGACGGTCCCGATGTGTCCTTGAAGGGGTCTCCCACCACGTCGCCCTCTACGGCGGCCTTGTGAGCGTCGGAGCCCTTTCCCCCAAAGTTCCCCAGTTCCACGTACTTCTTGGCATTGTCCCAGGTGCCGCCCGCGCTGGCCATCATGATGGCCAGCATGAATCCCGCGGCAATGGCCCCGATCAACAGGCCTCCCAGGGCCGCCTGCCCCAGAATGAATCCCGTCGCCAGCGGGGCGACAACTGCCATCACGCCAGGCAGGATCATCTCCCGCAGGGCTCCCCTGGTGCTGATGTCAACGCAACGGGCAGAGTCTGGCCTGGCGTTCCCTTCCATCAGGCCGGGTATCTCGCGGAACTGCCTGCGCACCTCATCCACGATACCCTGGGCAGCGCGGCCCACGGCCTGCATGGTCATGGCGGAGAAGATGAAGGGCAGCATGGCTCCAATCACCACTCCCACCAGAATCCGGGGGTCCAGCAGGTTAATTCCCGCTCCCTCGGAAGTAAGCCGCCCGTCGTCGCCCAGGGTAATCAGCTCGGCGCTGACGGCGTATGCGGCCAGCAGGGCCAGTGAAGTAAGGGCGGCGGATCCGATGGCGAAGCCCTTTCCGGTGGCCGCCGTCGTGTTGCCCAGGGCGTCCAGGGCGTCCGTGCGTTCCCGGACCTGCGGGTCCAGCTGCGCCTGCTCGGCTATACCGCCGGCATTGTCTGCCACCGGACCGTAGGCATCCGTCGCCAGGGTGATTCCCAGCGTCGAAAGCAGGCCGACGCCGGCCAGGGCCACCCCGTAGAAGCCGGCAAACCAGTATGCCAGCAGAATCGCTACCGAAATGCAGATAACGGGTACCAGGGTACTGAGCATTCCGGTGGCTATGCCGCTGATTATCACAGTCGCCGCGCCCGTCTGGGACGATTCGGAAACGCGCTTGGTGGGACTATAGCTGTAGGAAGTATAGTACTCGGTCGCCAGGCCGATAATCGTCCCGGCCACCAGGCCGGCCACTACGCAACCGAACCAGGACCATTCCTGGGTTATCGTTACGGTAAGAATGGCGGCAAAAATTATCAACAGCCCGCCAGCCGCAAATATTCCGTAGCGCAGGGCCCAGAGCAGTTTCTCAAAGTCAGCCTGCTCTCCACTGCGCACCACGAAGGTACCCAGGATGGCCGCGATTATGCCCGCTCCGGCCAGCAGCATGGGGAACAGGGCCTGCACCTTGTCGGCATCCTGCATGGCGAAGAGGGTGCCCGCGCCCACCAGGGCGACAGCGGAGATTATGCTGCCCACGTAGGACTCGAACAGGTCCGCGCCCATACCGGCTACGTCGCCCACGTTGTCGCCCACGTTGTCAGCAATGACGCCAGGGTTGCGGGGGTCGTCCTCCGGTATGCCCGCTTCAACCTTTCCCACCAGGTCAGAACCCACGTCAGCGGCCTTGGTAAAGATGCCGCCGCCCACGCGGGCAAAGAGCGCAATGGAACTGGCGCCAAAACCGAATCCGGCCACCGCGCTGATGTCCTGGAAGATCAGGTAGAGGATGGATACGCCCAGCAGGCCTATGCCCACTACCGTCACGCCCATCACCGAACCACTGGAGAAGGCCACCCGCAACGCCGGATTCAGTCCCCGCATTGCGGCGGCGGCGGTCCGCACGTTCGCGCGCACCGCCACATTCATACCCACAAATCCGGCAAGGCCCGAGCAGATGGTGCCTGCCAGGTATGAGATGGCCGTGGCCGGCACCCCGATTTCATGGGTGAACAGTGTATAGTCCAGCACCCCCAGGACAATGGTTACAATAACCACCAGGGGCAGCAGGGCCAGGTACTCCCGGCGCAGGAACGCGGACGCTCCCTCGCGGATGGCGTCGCCGATTTCAGTCATACGTTCATTGCCGGCCTCGGCCCCCACCACTCGCTTGGCCATCAGGGCCGCAAAGACCAGCGCGATGACGCCGGCCGCCAGAGGCAAGGCAATGAGCAAGCCGCTCGAATCCATCTAACCCACCTCGAAATTACGGAAATGCGCTATCAAAAGCGTTGGAAACGTACCATAGACCCCTATGAGTGTCAACTTGCGCCAAACCTGTAACCCGTTACTGGCAGCGCCTCCGACCACCATATCAAGACTTACGGAAGTCGCTGCTGAGTCGTGCAGCGCGAGCGCCTCGGCCTTTGGGCATTAGCCTCCGTGCTGTCCCTCCGCCGAGACGGGGTTACCACCGGCAGCCCGGCCGATTGTCCCCCCAGAGAAGGGTTGTGGTAGAGTAAGCGGACTTTTCGAGACGCCAGGAAGGGCAAAATGAACATTCAGGAACTTTTCGATTTATCCGGCAGAGTCGCCATCGTAACGGGCGGCAACGGGGGCTTGGGACTGGGCATGGCCAGGGGTCTGGCGGGAGCCGGAGCCGATGTAGTAGTGGCGGCGCGGGACCAGGCGAAAACCGAGCAAGCTGTAGCAGAACTGGAAGAACTGGGAGTCAGGGCGCTGGGCCTGAGCGTTGACGTTACCCAGGAGCAGGAAATCCGGACGATGGTCGCCGATACCGTCAGCGCCTTCGGGCGGGTGGACATCCTGGTGAACAATGCGGGCACTGTGGTCCGCAAAACGCCGGACCAGACCTCCACCGCAGAATGGGACCTGGTGCAGGACGTGAACCTGCGCTCCTCCTTCCTGGCTTCCAGGGAAGTCTATCCTCACATGAAGGCACAGGGCGGCGGAAAAATCATCGGCATCGGATCGATGTACTCGATCTTCGGCGGCGGCGGCAGTGGCGCCCCGTATTCGGCCAGCAAGGGCGGCGTAGTGCAGCTCTGCAAGAGCCTGGCGGTGGCCTGGGCCAAGGACAATATTCAGTCCAATGCCATATTGCCCGGCTGGTTTATGACTACTTTGACCTCAGACATTCCGGTAAACCAGCCCGAACGTTACCAGATGATCAGCGGCCGGATACCCACCGGCCGGTGGGGCGACGTGGACGAACTCCAGGGCGCCGTCGTATTCCTCTCCAGCCGCGCCTCAGACTACGTAACCGGGGCAGTAATAACCGTGGACGGTGGATACTCGGTAATGTGAGGGGCTTGCCGACGCCAATACCCGCAGGATCAGGACCGTGTGGTGACCAGGTCCAATAACACTGCCGCCCCCCACCAACCCGGACCGACTAGGGAAGCGCGCTAAAGGGTATCTCAGAACTGGAAAGGGCGGGTTTATGGCCCGCCCTGCTTCAGACCCAGTGACCTGAACGGAGGAGTTACCCCAACTGCTCCAATGCCTCCCTCGATAACATCATCTTCACCGGGCTTATGGGCCGGAAGGTGCGGGATACCCTGACGTCGCCAGCCAGGCTGCACAGTGTATAGGCATCATAGGGAGCCATCCCCTTCTCTCTTACCAGGAAGTCAACCATGTCCCGGACCGCCTGCTTCATTGCCGGGGACAAATCCTCGCCATAAGAAAGCACCACAAAGTGCTCGGGCGTGATGGCCCGGGGGCTGGCCAGGTTCATACTCTTTTCCACGGTAACCCGTATGTGGGTATCCGACGAACATTCGGCGCCGGTGCCGGCCACTGCCCCGTCGCCAACCAGGGCATGGCAATCGCCCAGAGCCAGCAAGCCGCCGTCCACGAAAACGGGCATATAAATGGTGCTTCCTTCCACCAGTTCCTTCATGTCAATGTCGCCGCCGTAGGGGCCGCTGTCGCTGGCGGTGTTTTGCACGTAGGTAGGAGTGGTAGCGACCAACCCCATGGAGGGCATCATCTTCAGGCGAAGGCCCGTCGGCAGGACCAGGTGTCCGCCTTCAATAGTCATCACGGTAGGATAGCCCTCGGTGAACTCCTCCTCCAGGAAGCCGCGACCAGGCATCACCATGTGCGCGGGCCCCTCCTTGGGAGT
>JAPPJA010000498.1:0-1032 GCA_028874675.1 Chloroflexota bacterium | reverse complement strand
CCTTCAAAGCCTTCGCATCCATCTGTACCGGGTCTCGCAGGCCCTCAAAGGCGTCCCACGTCTCCACCATCAACTCTTCGCCTGATTCTATAGTGATGGCCGGTTCTGCTTCGGGGTCAAGAAAGTAAATGCGCTTTTCCCTGCTCAAGTGCTTCATGTTTCCTCTCTTCCAGCCGCGACAGCCGCCGCGTCCGGCGCCAGACTCAACGGACCTTCCAGGGGCACTATTGCCTGGGTCACCGTTACTCCAGAAATCTTGTCCAGCTCCACCACATTGACGCCGATGTGACCGGAACGGGGCGAAGAGCCCAGGGGGGACCCCGAGTAGAATGCCGACGTATCGCCCCGGGACACCTCGCAATGCCGTTCCCAGTGGCCCAGGGCCAGGTAATGACACGACGCCTCCATAACTTCCCTCTCCTGAATTGGCGAGGAACGGAGGTCAGTGTCCTCCGGAAAATGGAAATGGCCGTGGGCCAGGGCCACCAGCCAGCGATCGTCGCTGCCTGCCGGCATATTCTCCAGGGGCCTGAATTCCGGGTTATGCTGCGTCATTGCCCGTCCCCACACATCCAGGCCAAGCTCCGGGAAGGAAATGGTCTGGCCCGCGCTACCGGTGAGCAAGTGGAAATTGGGCGGGACCCTTTGAAACGGGTCCCTGAGGTAAAGCGATTCCTCGTGGTACAGGTCATGGTTGCCGGGAAGGGTTACCACCGGTCGGTCAATGCGGGCAATCTGGGCAAGGTAAAACTCCAGCACCCGGTCCGGCACCCGGGCGTGGTCGAAGACGTCTCCCACCACCAGCAGGGCGTCGGCATCAAACTGCGCCACGCTGTCAATCACGCGGGCAAAGGCAGCCTCCGCCAGGTCCGACCGCCAGTCGTCCCCCAGGTGGGTATCCGAAGTGTGGATCAGTCGTATCGTGTTGTCGCCAGCCAAAGTAACCTTCCCTACACTGAATTCTCGCGGTCTCGCGGACTAGTACTCAGTCAAGTCAGGAATGTCGGGATATAGACGATGCAGTTTTGTTCT
>JAPPJA010000453.1 GCA_028874675.1 Chloroflexota bacterium | reverse complement strand
CCGGCGCGGCGGTGGACCAGCAGTTCGTGAGCGCCCTCGGCAGCCTGATTCGCAGCCTGAGCACCCTGCAGCCGCCCAGGAAGGTACCCAGCTACAGTGAATGCCGTTTCTGTCCCATCGGCGCCAGGGACTGTCCCGAAAGGGTCAGCGCTGACGCTCCCGCGCCCGCCGGAGTAACCGACGACTTCTGACCGGCCTTCAACCTCGATAACCCTGTTTGTGCCCAGGGCAATCGCGCTCCAATAGAATGTCACTCTGAGCGAAGCCGAAGAGTCTGGAATCCACCATACAAGTGTGCTTTCGGACCCGAAACGGGGCTGAGGACAAGACTCTTGGGCCCTTCGGCAGGCTCAGGGCGATGTGCCTATTGCCTGTCGAGTTTGTGCCCACATAGCCTGAGTTTATGGCGCAATTGACCTGGCCCCCGGAAAACGTAATTGTTCGTGGTTGGTGGGAATCTTGCGCCAGCCAGTCCTGTCTTACCGGCGAAGGCCGGTATCCAGGAGTCCCCGACGCGCTTGATTCGCGCCCACGGTTAGCCTTGCTGGATTTCCGCCTGCGCCGGTAAGTAGTGTTACCGGCCACCGTGCCTCATCAACTCTTTACTGCCTCCCCGGAGACCTACAGCATTGCCATGTTTTGCGGTATCCTATTGTCCGGACCTGGTGCCAGGCCAGGCAGCCCATGTAAGCTGACGAGGGACAAGCATGGAGCGTGTAACAATTCAGGAAGCATCTTATCGGCTTAATCTCGCCCAGGCCGAAATTCGCCGCTACATCCGTGAAGGCCGCCTCAAGGCCACCAGGGAAGGCGGTCCCCGGGACCGGACCTGGATGGTGGAAATGCCCGGCGAAGGCTGGCTGGACGACGACAAGGCCCGGTTTCACGAGATGGCCAGTGGGATGCCCCTATGGTGGTGGCCCGTTGAGTCCAGGACCGGCAACATTCACTACATCGTTGACGTTGGTATCGAGGAAACTGTGCCCGTTTTCCTGTGCGGCCTGGAGAGCGAAAACCTGTGGGCCGTCCAGGATGAGCTGAGCGACGACAAGTGCTGCCCCGCCTGCCTGCAGAGAGTTAAGGACGAAGGATTGCCGCTGGGCCTGGACTGATACTAGTCCTGGCGGCGCGGAAATAAGCAAATACCGGAGGAACCATGGCTCCACCTGATGTCAGGGCCCTGATTTTTGACGTATTCGGCACGGTAGTGGACTGGCGCGGCAGCATCATCGCCCAGTGCGCCGCCTTCGGCAGTGCCCGGGGAATCGAACGGGACTGGGGCGCTTTCGCCGACGCCTGGCGCGGCAAGTACCAGCCCTTTATGAACAAGGTCCGCACCGGCGAACTCCCCTGGACCAACCTGGACGCTCTCCATCGAATGTCCCTGGAAGAAGTGCTGACCGAGTATGGTATAGAAGGCTTGTCCGAGGACGAAAAGCGGGAGGTCAACTTCTTCTGGCACAACCTGCGTCCGTGGGCGGACTCCGTGCCGGGCCTTTACCGCCTGAAACAGCGCTACATCATCGCCACCATGTCCAACGGCAACATAGCCCTGATGACCAACATGGTCAGGAATGGCGGTCTCCCCTGGGACGCCATCCTGGGGGCCGAGGTGGCCCACCATTACAAGCCCGACCCCGAGAGCTACCTGACCACCGTGGAACTGCTGGGCCTGCGCCCGGAGCAGGTGATGATGGTCGCCGCCCACCAGGGCGACCTGCTCTCCGCCCAGAAGGTAGGCCTGAAGTCCGGCTTTGTCCCTCGCCCCATGGAACACGGCCCCGACCGCACCCCCGATCCCACTCCCGACCCGTCTTTCGACATAGTGGCCACCGACTTCACTGACCTGGCCCGCCAAATGGGGGTGTAACGTATCGGTCCACGGGAGGCTTCCCGTCAAGGGCCCGGGCCGGTTTGCTGGGGACCTTCGTAAAATAGAGGATTGAATTTTCCCAGCGTACCATTTCGTCGTTCCCGCGAAGGCGGGAACCTCGCAGATTCTCGTGGCATCCGTTTTTCGCGGCGTGCCGATTCACGGCATCCAACCATCATTTCAAAGCAGTTGGTTCACAAGTATTTCAACTGCATTGTATTGATGGGTCGGGGCTAAACCGTCTTTCCCGCCTGCGCGGGAACCTGAAACCTGTGCAAGTCGTGGGTTGGGTAGGGGCGCATGGCCATGCGCCCCTACGAAGTCGGGGGTATGACGGGTGTATGGGAAGGCAATTCCCTCAACTCTGAACTGTTACGAATGACAATCCGGACTGGGCGCCCACGATGGCAACCTTGTAGAACTGCCAGGGTTGGGCAAACGGGCTGCCAGGAGAACCTGTTGGTCTGAAAGATACCACTCTTCAGGTAGTCTCCAACGCCGCCTACACCTAAAACCCAGTTCCACGCAAAGGAGAACTCGTATGTCCCGCATCGCCGTCCGCCTGGAAAACGACCCCCAGTTGCCTCCTGCCGATTCCCTGGCGCTGGCCCGCCTGGCCGAAAGCCGGGGCTACGAGATGGTCTGGGTTCCCGAGGGCTCCGGCCGCGATTCCCTGACCCAGCTTGCTTTTCTCGCCCCCCAGACCGGGACCATAAGACTGGCCACCGGTATCCTGCCCATTTACTACCGCACGCCAATGCTGACTGCCATGTCCGCCGCCGGACTCGCTGCCCTCTCCCAGGGTCGGTTCGTTTTGGGCCTGGGCGTGGGCCACCGGCCTTCGGTGGAAAATGTCCATGGGATCCCCTTCCGCCGCCCGCTGACCCATATGCGGGAAACCCTGGTCCTGGCCCGCCGGCTCCTGGACGGTGAAAGCGTCTCCCTCGCGGGCCGGCAGTTCAATGTGGGGAACGCCACTTTGGGCGCCGCCGCTCCCCTGCAGCGAGTGCCCATTTACGTCGCAGCCCTCGGCCCCCGGATGCTGGAACTGACCGGCGAACTGGCTGACGGCGTCCTCCTCAACTGGACCGCTTCCAGCTACCTGGAACAGGCCGTCCACCACCTGCGTCGCGGCGCCGAAAAAGCCGGTCGCGACCCATCCGAAATAGACGTCGCTGGCTACGTCCGGGTGGCAGTGTCGGACAACCTGCACGACGCCCGAGCCAGCCTGCAGGAGCAGATTGCCCGTTACGCCAGCAATCCCTTCTACTGTAACTTCTTCCGTGATATGGGTTTTGGAGCGGAAATGACCGCCGCCGCTGACGCTATCGGTCGCGGCGACCTGCGGGAAGCTTCAGGATGCATCAGCGTGGAAATGCAGGACCAGGTGGCCGTGGTTGGCAGCGCCGGGGAGTGTCGAGCTGAAATCGAAAGGCGGCGCGGCCTGGGCCTGGACCTCCCGGTAGTGGCCCCCTTCACCGTGGACGATGCCAGGCAGTCATACCAGCGGGTGATCGATACCTTTGAGGGCTAAACCCGAGACAAGGTGAAAACTACATTTGCAGGGACGCTACCGTCATACCGGCAAAAGCCGGTATCCAGGCTTCCTTGCCGCGCTTGACCTGTATTCATTGTCAGCCTTGCTGGATACGCTAAACACTAAATGCACACCTTGCGTTGTTATTGTTCAGAGTTGAGGGAATTGCCTGCCCATACACCCGTCATACCCCCGACTTCGCAAGGGCGCATGGCCATGCGCCCCTACCCAAACCACGACTTACACAGGTTCGAGGTTCCCGCCTACGCGGGAACGACGGGTTTTCCAGCCTTGCAACACACCAACTCCGAATAGTTACCTTGCGTTGCAGGGCCTGTCATTCCCCGAAGCCCATCCGCCCACCACGCCGGTCGCCCCTACCTGCCGGCGCAACCATCCCCCAGCCCGAAAGCCTCCGCCACCAGTTCGTAAGACCGAACCCGGTCCGCAAAGTCGTGGCAGATGGTAACCACGCTCAAGTCCGGCGTCTGGTACAGCTCAGCGATCTTTTCCAGCTTCTCCTTCACCTGCTGCGGGTCCCCGTCGGCGCACACCTGGCTGTACTGGCGGATGAAGGCCAGCTCATTCATCTGGTAGTTATAGGTCTCGGCCTCCTCCACAGTCGGAATTCCCTTGGCCCGGTTGGTCACCGAGTACAGGCGGCCCAGGTTGCGGCTGGCCGCTATCCGCAGCGCCGCCGCCTCCGTCTCAGCGCAAAGTACCTGCACCCCAATGTTGATCTTGGGTTCCTCCAGGAATTTGGAGGGCTCAAACTGGTTGCGGTACCCATCCACTATGGACGGACCCTCGTCCACCCCCAGGCCGAAGAAGTGGGCGTAGGCGAAGGGCATACCCAGCTTCGCCGCCATGTAGGCGCTCTCGTACCGTGACCCCAGCAGCCACACCTCCGGCGCCGTCTGGGGCCGGTCCGGACCGGCCTGAACCTGCGCAAAGGGATGCTCGGGTTCCAGTCCTCCGTTCAGGTATCCTACCAGGTCCACCACCTGTCTGGGATAATGCTGCACGTCCTTGGGACTTCCCGGGTAGGACAGGGCCGCCGCCGTCAGGTGGTCGCTGCCCGGCGCTCGGCCCACGCCCAGGTCTATCCGCCCCGGGTACAGGGAGTCCAGCATCCGGAAGTTCTCCGCCACCTTGAGCGCGCTGTAGTGGGACAGCATAACGCCGCCGCTCCCAACCCGGATCGAATTGGTGTGGGCCGCCACCTGTCCCACCAGTACCTCGGGACTTGTGCCTGCGAAATTTGGGATATTGTGGTGCTCTGCCAGCCAGTAGCGGTAGTAGCCCAGTTTCTCCGCCGCCACCGCCAGTTGAATGGTCTCGCGCAAGGCGTCCCCGGCCGTGCCCCCGGCCCTGACCGGAGACTGGTCCACGACGCTCAGGATCAAGCTGTCGCCCACGTTCAACTCCTGGATGGTGAGTCCGGCAAATTATAGCATTGCCGCTTCCCTCCACAACGAATTTGGACGGCCTGGGCCGGACAGTGGATTAGGGATTCAGGTCGTAGGAGGCACAGATTCTGCAGGCAAGAGTGATGTCGCTCTGAGCTTGCCGAAGGGCCTGACGTCCTTTTCGTTAGCTCGGTTTCGGGTCCGATAGCACACTTGTATGTTGGATTCTATGGCGTGTCGTCAAATTGGCAGGGCAATCGCATGAGTGAGTAAATTGTCATTCTGAGCTTGCCGAAGAATCTAAACTCCTCCCCACCAACTGGCTTTCGGACCCGTAGCGAGGCCGTGGGGAAGGATTTCAGGCCCTTCGGCAAGCTCAGCAACTGTCTTGAATGTCAAGGGTTTTGATCAT
>JAPPJA010000023.1 GCA_028874675.1 Chloroflexota bacterium | reverse complement strand
CCCAGCCTCTGCTCCGCCAGCCTCAACGCCCAGCCTCGGATGACTGCCAGGAAAGATGGCGCCGTACTCAATCCGGCCTTGGGCATCGGCACCTTTTGCACTCACACCGTGGTGGCGGCACGGCAGGCCGTCCCCGTACCAACCTCCTGTCCACCCGAACAGGCCAGCCTCCTGGGTTGCGGCGTCACCACCGGCATTGGCGCGGTCCTCTACACCGCCGGAGTCCGCCGGGGCGGCACCGTGGCGGTCTATGGCTGCGGCGGCATCGGCTCCAGCGTAATCATGGGAGCTAAACTTGCTCGCGCCTCCAGGATCATCGGCGTGGACATTGCCGAGAACAAGCTGGCCTGGGCCAAAGAATTTGGCGCCACCGACGTGGTCAACGCCGCCAACACCGACCCCGTTGAGGCCATCAAGGAACTGACCGATGGCAACGGCGTGGACTACTCCTTCGAGTGCGTGGGCATGCCCCAGACCCTGCTTCAGGCCCTGTGGTCCCGCGACCTGGCCGGCACCTGTGTCCTTATCGGCGTGCCAGACCCCACTATGGTGGTGGACGTTCCCATGCTCCAGTTCTTCGGGCTGGGGGGGTCTCTGCGCGTTAGCTGGTACGGCGACAACCTTCCCTCCCGCGACTTCCCCCTGTTTGCCAACTACTACCTTTCCGGCGAACTGGACCTGGACCGTGTAATATCCGCGGTTATCGGATTGGAAGACACCGAGGCCGCCTTCGAGGCCATGGAAATGGGCGAAACCCTTCGCTCAGTCATCCGTATCCCCGACGCTTAGAACCCCTGCGCACGGCCGCCGAGTCGGCACAGACCACCGAAGCTCCCTGGGGGCGGCCCTCGTGGTCGCCCTTCCCTTTTTTGTCCCCGGGCTCGGCAACCAGGACCGGGCTCCCCCAAAAATGACAAGCCCGGTCCTGGTTGCGCCCCATTCCTTTTCGCCTGTATTCTCCGGCGGAAGTCTCAAACTTCCCGGAAGCCTTCATGGTTTGGCCTCTGGAGGTGTGGTAACATGGTTTGCAACTGCTTTTCGTTGCGAAAGACAAAGATTACTCGCTGGCAGTTTCCAGTTAAATATCCGCGGCATGCCGCACTGTGTACCTTGGACAAAGGAGGGTTTCGAAATGCCTGGCACCATTAAAGACCGTTACGGAATGACTCTCTCCACCAGTTCACCCGCCGCCGCTGACAGCTGGCAGGAGGGCATTGACCTGCTCCTCTCCCAGTCCTACGGCGCCGAGGAGAAGCTGCAGGAGGCTATTGACCTGGACGAAGGATTCGCCATCGCCCACGGTTGCCTGGCTTTCATGCACATGACTCGCGCCCGGCCCGACCAGGCCCGGGAAAGCGTCAAGCGCAGCCTGGAGCTGGCCGACGGCATTACGGACCGGGAACGGCGCCACCTGGAGGCGGTGAACCTGTGGGCCAATGGGAAGGGTCCCGACGCTCTTCGCCTGGTCAGGGAACATCTGGCTGAGTGCCCGCGCGATGCTGTCCTCCACCGCCTGGCCCAGCGCCTGTTCATGCTGGGCTGCAGCGGAGCCGGTGACCCGGTGTTTCCTCCGTCATTGCTGGCCCTGATGAACGAATTAGCCCCCCACTGCGGGGACGACTGGGCCTTCCTGGGCCAATATGCCTTCGCTCACCACGAAATGGGCATCCTCGACAAAGCCCTCAGCCTGGCCGAAAAGTCCCTGGAAATGAACCCCGGCAACGCCGTCGCCGCCCATTCGGTAACCCACTCCTACTTTGAGTACGGCGATGCGGCCACCGGCGGCAACTTCCTGGGCAACTGGCTGGAGGGCTTCGACCCCCGTGCCCATTACCACACCCACTTGTCCTGGCACCAGGCCCTTTTTGAGCTGGCCCTGGGCAGGTACGACGAGGCGTTGCAGCTTTACGAGGACTGGATTCGCCCCACCGCCATCAACAAGAACATTTCCGGTCTGTCCGATACCGCTTCCCTGATGTGGCGAATGACCATCTACGGCGGTGAAGCTCCTCCCAAGCCCTGGGATGAGGTCAAGGAACAGGCGGCGCCGGCCGCCACCACCCCGGGCGCAGCCTTCCGCGACGCCCACGCCGCCCTGGCCTTCGCGGCAAGCGGCGACCGGGAACTCATGGACCAGATGATAGGTCGCCTGCGCACCAATGCGGAAAACGGCAATATTTTTGCCAAGGAAATAGTCCTGCCCCTGGCCCAGGGGATTGATGCCTTTGCCCAGCAGGACTACAACACCGCGGTGAATTACCTTGAGCCGGTCTTCCCCCAGCTTACCCGCATTGGCGGCAGCCACGCCCAGCGGGAGGTTTTTGAGGACACCCTGCTGGAGGCCTTCCTGCGGGCAGAGCAGTTCGACAAGGCCGAAGATATGCTGCGGGAACGCCTCGGTCGCCGCGAAACTCCCCGGGACACTTTCTGGCTGGGTCGCGTAATGGCCGGCAAGGGCGAGTCCTCAAGGGCCCAGGACAGCCTGTCCAAGGCAGCAGGCGTCTGGCAGGAGATGGGCGACGCCGAAACCCCGGAACTGAACAACCTGCAGCAGCTCGCGGGCGCCCTGGCCTAGCCCATTCAAATTGCGCTATAGGCATCATAAACGCCAGGAACCGCCCGTTCCTGGCGTTGCTTATTGGTTAACTTGAACCATACCCATAACTTTGCCCCGAACTCACATCCGGTAGAGAGTCGGCGCCCAGACGAGCAAACAGAATTTGTTTGCCGTCAGGTTGGGCAGCATCCCGTTATCGTAGGGGCAGACCTGTGTGTCTGCCCCGGACAGCCCTTACGACCACCCAATGCACAACAACGCCCCCTGACTCCCACTCCTTTCCCGCAACAGGCCGCCACGCTATAATCTTGTAGTTATGTCCATTCACCCCTCCGACATCCTGGAAGGCCTGAACGACGCCCAGGCCGAAGCGGTCATCACCACTGAAGGTCCCCTGCTTATCGTGGCCGGCCCGGGCAGCGGCAAAACCCGGGTCATTACCCACCGGATCGCTCATTTGGTTAAGGAATGTAATGTCGATCCGTATCGATTGCTCGCGGTTACTTTTACCAACCGTGCCTCAAAAGAAATGCAAAATCGGCTCTATGGGGTTAGCGAGAGCGATCCAGCTTCTCCCCTGTTAGGTTGGAGCTATAGGAATAAAGGACTTGCTTTCTCAACCTTTCACGCCTTCTGTGCCAGGATGCTGCGCCGGTATGGCGAGGGCGTGGGCCTGGATTCCAACTACACGATCTATGACGCCGACGACCAGCTGGGCCTTATCAAACAGTCCATGCAGCTGGCCGACGTGGACGAGAAACGCAACCCTCCCCGGGCTATTCAGGGCGTCATCTCCCGGGCCAAGAGCCTCCTGATGGATTCGGTGGACCTGGCGAAACGGGCCCAGATGGAGGACGACTTCAACGCTGAGCTTGCCGCCCGCGTCTATCACTACTACGAAGAGCTGCTGGGCCGCAGCAACGCGGTGGACTTTGACGACCTGCTGATGCGGGCCGTTCAGCTGCTGCAGGACAACCTGGACGTCAGGGAGGACTATCACCGCCGCTATCGCTACCTGATGGTGGACGAGTTCCAGGACACCAACACCGCCCAGTACCGCCTGGCCCGCCTGTTAACCGGCCCCGACCAGAACATCTGCGTGGTGGGCGACCCCGACCAGTCCATCTACTCCTGGCGCAACGCCGACATCAGGAATATCCTCAGTTTCCAGCAGGACTACCCCGATGCCCGCACCATTGCCCTGGAGCAGAACTACCGCTCCACCCGCAACATTCTCGACACCGCCAGCGCCCTCATCGCCAACAATGGAATGCGGGTCGAAAAGGAGCTGATAACGGAAAAATCGGCCGGCTCCGATGTGGTAGTCCACGAGGCTTACACCCAGGATGAAGAGGCCGATTTTGTCGTGCGGGAAGTGCTGGACCTGGCGCGCCGGGAGAACGTCAAGGCGGGCAGCTGCGCCGTAATGTACCGCATCAACGCCCAGTCCCGTGCCCTGGAGGAAGCCTGCCTGCGCCTCGGCATCAAATACCGCATCATCGGCGGCATCCAGTTCTACCGCCGCCGGGAAATTCGCGATGTGATGGCCTACCTCAGCGTACTGCACAATCCGCAGGACGACGTTAACCTGGCCCGGGCCATCAACACGCCGCCCCGCAGCATCGGCGACAAGACCATTCAGGACCTTACAGCCTGGTCTTTGAACCAGCGCATTTCCGTCTTCGAGGCCATCAAGCAGATTGCCCAGGCCAAAGCTGTCGGCTTGTCCTGCCCCGCGCCCCTGGCCTCGCGCGCCTACACCGCTGTGTCCCGGTTCGGAGACCTGATGATCCGGATGGAAGAATTGAAGGACAAACTACCCATTTCGGACCTCATCAAGCTCCTGGTGGATGAAGCCGGCCTGGAAGCCCACATCCGGCGCACCGACAACAATCCGGAAGAACGGATGGAGAACATCCTGGAGTTCATGGCCCTGGCCGCTGAGCATGAGTCCGATAGTCCCGAAAATGACCTGGCCGCCTTCCTGGAACGGGCGTCGCTGGTGTCGGACGTGGATAACCTGGAGGAGTCGGAGGATACCCTGACCCTGATCACGTTGCACCAGGCCAAGGGGCTGGAATTCCCCGTGGTCTTCATCGTTGGCCTGGAGGAGGGGCTGCTGCCCCATAGCCGTTCCATGGACAGCAACGAGGACATGGAAGAGGAGCGCCGCCTTTGTTACGTGGGCATCACCCGCGCCCAGGAACGCCTGTACCTGGTGCGGGCCTTCCAGCGTGCCATGTGGGGCAGGTCGGCGTCCACCCTGCCCTCCCGTTTCCTGGACGAGATTCCCCAGAAGCTGCTCACCTACGCCCGCGCCCCCGGCGCCAGGACTGTCCAGACCGTTTCCCACCGCACCAGTTATGACCGCAGCCTGACCACCTGGGACCGCGGCGTTACTGGCGAAGAAGCCCCGGGACCCGACTACATTCCGGCCGTCGGCGACCAGGTGAAACACGACAAGTTCGGTCAGGGCGAAGTGGTCCAGTGCGAACAATGGGGCAACGACTACGAAGTTTCTGTCTGCTTTGACGGCGGCGAACTCCGGCGCCTGCTGTTGAGCTTCGCCGGCTTGGAAAAGGTGCAGGGTTAAGCGGCGCCCAACCTTCGCCGATCGGGCTGCCCCACGGACCCTGTGGCTTTTATTGGGAATTATATACCTGTGTACCCACGCCGCCGCTAATCCGGCCTATCCTTGCG